>DASUWY010000068.1 GCA_036378175.1 Thermoleophilaceae bacterium | reverse complement strand
ACGAGCGGCACGTCGGCCGCGAGCGCGGTGCGCATCGCCGCGAGGTCGCGGCGGTCGCGGCGCGCGTCGGGGCTGCCCTGGAGCTCGAAGCGCGGGCGCTCGCCGTAGGTGGCCGGGTGGACGTCCGAGTGCGAGCCGGAGACCACGACCGCCTCGGCGCGCAGCAGGTTGCGCGGCTCGAGCGGGCCCGTGACCGTTTGCACGCGCGCGCCCGCTTGCTCGAGCCAGCGCACGTAGTCATCCGGCTCCACGTCACGGACCACGAGCAGCACGAGCGGGGCGGGGTCGGCGCTGTGCCTGCTGAAGACCTCGCGGAAGCGCTCGCGTGCACGCGCCACGCGCTTGCGCGCGGCCTCCTCGGTCACGTCGAGCAGGCGCGCGAGCTCGCGCAGCGAGAGCCCGGCCTGGTAGCGCAGCAGCAGCACCAGCCGCTCGTGCGGGGTGAGCTCTGCGAGCGCGGCACGCGCCACCGGCAGCTCGTGGTCGTGGACGGCGAACGCGTCGGGATCGAGCTCGGCGAGCGGGCGGCGCTGCTGGCGGCTGCGCCGGCGGAGCTCGTCCACAGCGAGGTTGCCGGCTGTGGAGTAGAGCCAGCTGCGGAGCACCGCGGCCGGGACGTCGCGCGGCGCCGCCGTCCAGGCGCGCGCGAACGCCTCCTGGCAGAGGTCCTCGGCGGTGTGGGGGTCGCCGGTCATCCGCTCGAGCCGCCGGAGCAGGCCGGGTGCGGTCTCGATGTAGGCAGCTTCGAGGCTCATCACTCAATTAGACGACATAGGCGCCCGAAACCGGACGCCCGCAACGACGAAGGGCCCGGCGAGTGCCGGGCCCTTCGCAAACTGCGGCGTACGGGACGCCTCGCTACATCATCCCGTCCATGCCACCGGGCATGCCCATGCCGGCGCCGGCCCCGTCCTTCTCGGGCACCTCCGCCACGATGCACTCGGTGGTGAGGATGTTCTTCGCGATCGACGCGGCGTTCTGCAGCGCCGAGCGCGTGACCATCGCCGGGTCGATGATGCCCGCGGCCACGAGATCGACGATCTCGCCGGTCTCGGCGTTCAGGCCCCAGCCCTTCTTCGCCTTGCGGACGTCGTTGACGACGACCGAGCCCTCCAGGCCCGCGTTCTCCGCGAGCTGACGGACCGGCTCCTCGAGCGCGCGCAGGATGATGCGGGCGCCCGTCTTCTCGTCGTCGTTGTCGAGCACGTCCGGCGTGACAGCCGAGGCGGCCTGGAGAAGAGCCGAGCCGCCGCCCGGCACGATGCCCTCCTCGAGGGCGGCACGGGTGGCCTGGAGGGCGTCCTCCACGCGGTGCTTCTTCTCCTTCATCTCCGTCTCGGTGGCGGCGCCGACCTTCACGACCGCCACACCGCCGGCGAGCTTCGCGAGGCGCTCCTGGAGCTTCTCGCGGTCGAAGTCGGAGTCGGTGCTCTCGATCTCCGCCTTGATCTGGTTGATGCGGCCCTTGATGTCCTCCGCATCACCGCCGCCGTCGATGATCGTGGTGTTGTCCTTGGCGACCACGACGCGACGGGCGCGGCCAAGCTGCGAGAGCTGCGTGTTCTCGAGCTTGAGGCCCATCTCCTCGGTGATCACCTCGCCGCCCGTGAGGATCGCGATGTCCTCGAGCATGCGCTTGCGGCGATCGCCGAAGCCCGGCGCCTTGACCGCGACGCCGGTGAAGGTGCCGCGGAGCTTGTTCACCACGAGCGTGGCGAGCGCCTCGCCCTCCACGTCCTCGGCGATGATCAGGATCGGGCGGCCGGACTGGATCACCTGCTCGAGCACGGGCAGCAGGTCGCGCACGGCGCCGATCTTCTGGTTGGCGATGAGGATGTAGGGATCCTCGAGGACCGCCTCCATGCGCTCCTGGTCGGTGACCATGTAGGGCGAGATGTAGCCCTTGTCGAACTGCATGCCCTCCGTGAACTCGAGGTCCATGCCGAACGTCTGGCCCTCCTCGACGTTCACGACGCCGTCCTTGCCGACCTTGTCGATCGCGTCGGCGATCACGTCGCCGATCTCGTCATCGGCTGCCGAGATGGCGGCCACGCGAGCGATCTGGTCCTTGCCCGCGACGTCCTTCGACTGGGTCTTGATGTTGTCGACCACCTGCTCCACGGCGCGCTCGATGCCGCGCTTGAGAGCGAGCGGGTTGGCGCCCGCGGCCACGTTCTTCAGGCCCTGGGTGACAATCGCCTGGGCGAGGACGGTGGCGGTGGTGGTGCCGTCGCCGGCCACGTCGTTTGTGGCAGTGGCGACCTCGCGCACGAGCTGTGCGCCCTGGTTCTGGAAGACGTCCTCGACCTCGATCTCACGAGCGATCGTGACGCCGTCGTTGGTGATGGTGGGCGCGCCGAACTTCTTGTCGAGGACCACGTAACGGCCCTTCGGGCCGAGCGTGACCTTGACGGCATTGGCTACGGCGTCAACGCCGGCCTGAAGCGCCGCGCGCGCCTCGCTGTCGTACTTGAGCTCCTTGTGAGCCATTGGTGCAGATTCCTCCGTTTACGTCTTAGCCGGTGACCTTGGCGAGCACGTCGGACTCGCGGAGGACGAGCAGGTCCTCGCCGTCCACCTTGATCTCCGTGCCGCCGTACTTCGAGTACAGGACCTCGTCGCCCTCGGAAACGTCGAGGGGAATGCGCTGGCCGCTGTCCTCCGCCAGCTTGCCGTCCCCGACCGCGAGAACCTTGCCGCGCTGGGGCTTCTCCTTGGCGGTGTCGGGGAGGACGATGCCGCTCGCGGTCGTCTCCTCCTCCTCTACCGCCTGGACGATCAAGCGATCGCCGAGAGGCTTGAGCTTCATTCAGAAAACCTCCGTTTGGTCCAGACAGAAACTGCTTTGGCACTCTAGCAATAGGAGTGCCAAATGCCAACGGGTTTTGCCACTCGGGAAGCGAAATCTTCACGAGGTCGCAGGTCGCACGTGGCAGGGTGGCAGGGACAGTGCCAAGCTGGATTCAGCCTGCGACCTGCGACTTGCGAGCCTGCGACCTAGTTCTGCTTCGGCCCAGTACGGAGGCGTTCCGTGATCTCCGTGGGCCGCTCGGAGATCGCGCTGAAATGGACGACGGTCACGACGTCGTCGTGATCAACCGGCCGCCCGTAGATCTGCTCCAGAAAGTGGATCGTCTCGTCGAGCCGGCGGAACTCCGGGTTGTCGTGCTCGATGTCGCGCGGCGAGAGCTCCTTCACGCGCTTCACCTCCACGGCGTCGATCACGGCCTCGAAGATCTTCTCCCGTGGCGAGTGCTGAAAACCGACCGTGACGAGCACGACCTGGCCCTTCTTGTACTTGGACGCCTTGTCGCCCAGCCGGATGGTCGCGGTCTTGCGGCCACGCTTGAGCTGGTCGATGAAGACTGGCGAGTAGAAGTTCAGTACGTACACGGAACCCGGGCAGCCTACCTACCGGTGCCCCACCTCGACTGTGCGGCGGCAGCCACCTCTCTCTCCCCCCGGTAGGAGAGCAGTTTAGGGGCCTCCGCAAGCGGTACCCACTCTGCCGAGTCCACCTCGTGATCGTGGTCTTCCACGCTGCCCGAGCGGTAGCGGAACAGGAAGAAGCTCACCACCTTCACCACGCGCGTGCCGCCGCGCACGTACCAGTAGCGGATGTCCTCGATCTTTTCGATCAGGGTGGCTTCCACGCCGGTCTCCTCGCGCACCTCCCGAGTCGCGGCCTCGGCTGCCGATTCGCCCGGGTCGATGTGGCCCTTGGGCAGCGCGAGCACCTTCCCGTCCTTCACCCGGACGGCGGCGAGGTAGGGACGCCCGCGCATGTTCCGCACCACCACGCCGCCGGCTGAGAACTCGCGCTCAACCGCCAACGGCATCCTCGATGAGGGGAACGAAGCGCACGGATACGAGCGGCTCCACGCCACCGCCGGCGCGGTAGCGGGTGAGGCGCTCGCCCGCGCTCGTGCGGACTGGGCACACGAGCACGCCGTCCGCGGCGAGCTGCTCCATCAGCACCGCCGGGGGCCCGCCCTCCGCGGTGGCCGTCACGGAAATCCCGTCGAATGGCGCGCGATCGGCGGCGCCCTTACAGCCGTCGCCGGTGCGAACCTCGACGTTGTCGTAGCCGAGTTCCTCGAGCACCTCTGCCGCGCGTTCGGCGAGTGGCGCGTGCCGCTCGATCGTCACCACCTCGCGGCAGCAGAGCGCGAGCACGGCGGCGCCGTAGCCCGAGCCGGTGCCCACCTCGAGCACGCGATCGTCCGGCTGGAGCTCGAGCAGCGACGTCATCGAGGCCACTATCCAGGGCTGCGAGATCGTCTGGCCCTGACCGATGCGGAGCGCGCCGTCGCGGTAGGCGCGCCGCCGCTCCTCCACGGGCACGAACAGCTCGCGCGGTACCTGCTCCATCGCTCGCAGCACCCGCTCGTCGGTGATGCCGCGGCCGCGGAGCTGGCGCTCCACCATCGCATGCCGGCGCTCGGCGTACTCCTCAGTAGATGTACCGTCGGAGCGCGGCGGGGTCATGGATCACGACCTTCCCGCGACCGCACGTGACGAGTCCCGCTCGCTCGAGGGTCGCCAGGAAGCGGGATACCGATTCGCGCGAGGAGCCGGCGAGCTGCGCGATCTCGGCGCGCGTGGAGTGGATGAGCACGTCGTGCGGCGCCATCCCCTCCGCCTCGAGCGTCTCTGCGTGGGCGAGGAGCACGCCGGCCACGCGGCTCGCCACCGTCTGGAACGACTGGCGCGAGATTCTCTCGTTCGCCTCCTTGAGGCGCTCGGCAAACGCCGTGAGCAGCTTGATCGAGATGTCGGGGTGTCTCATCAGGAGGCGTCGCATATCTCCAGCGAGGAGGGCGATTCCGTTCGTGTCCTCGGCGGCCTCGACGGTGGCGGACCGGCGCTCGGAGTCGAACATCGCGAGCTCGCCGAAGAGGTCGCCGGCGCGCAGCTCGGCGAGCGTGATCGTGCGCCCGTCCGAGTGGTTGCGGGTAACTCGCACGCAGCCGTCCTGCACGACGTAACAGGTGTCGCCGGCGTCGCCCTCGCGGAAGATCACCTCACCGGAGCCCCACTGCCTGGGCACTGCCACCGACGCCAGGCCGGCAAGTTGCTCGGGTGTGAGTCCCGAGAAGATCGAGACGCGACCGAGGAGCTTGGCGATGTCCTCACTGCCTGCCATGCCGTGGATGATCTCACCGGAGTAGGTTGTCTCGCCATGGGAGACGAACGCCGGGTAGTCCAGACGCAGGAGGCGCCGGCCGCGGTCGGCCCCTATTCGCAGGCGATCGTGGTCGACGCGCCGCTCTTGTTCTGCTCCGGGCAGATACCGCTGGACCCCTCGAGCGGCGAGCTCGTGGAGGGCGGCGCCGCCGAGCAGACCACCCGCTGCCTGCAGAACCTCGACGCGGTGTGCCGGGAGGCCGGCACGAGCCTCGCAAACGCCGTGCGCGTTGGCGTGTTCTGCACAGATCTGGCAGGCGACTGGGGCGACGTGAACGCCGCGTACGAGCGCTTCTTCGAGGGCGGTGACCCGCCCGCGAGGGCCGCCGTGGGCGTGGCGGCTCTGCCGAAGGGCGCGCGCGTGGAGATCGAGGCCGTGGTGGCATGCCCACGGTAGGGGTGGACCTTGCGCTCCAGGATGTGATCGCAGCCCGTGAGCGCATCGGCAACCGTGCGCGGCGCACCCCGATGCTCACGGCCGGGCAGCTCTCGCGCCGCGTGGGGGCGCGCACCGTCCTGAAGGCCGAGAACCTGCAGTACACCGGGTCGTTCAAGGTGCGCGGCGCGTTCAACAGGCTGTCGCAGCTCACGGAGTCGGAGCGGGCCGCCGGCGTAGTGGCGGCCAGTGCGGGCAATCACGCGCAGGGGGTGGCCTTCGCTGCGCGCGAGCTTGGGATCAGGGCGGTGGCCGTGATGCCGGCGGGGGCGCCCCTCGCGAAGATCGCAGCCGTGCGGCAGTACGGGGCCGAGGTGGTGCTGAACGACGGCACCTATGACGACGCTCGGGAGCGGGCCCAGGAGATCGCCAGCAGCGACGGGATGACGCTCGTGCACGCGTTCGACGAGGCGCAGGTGGTGGCCGGCCAGGGCACCGTGGGCCTCGAGCTCGCGGAGGACCTGCCGAGCGTGCGCCTCGTGGTGGTCCCACTCGGCGGCGGCGGGCTCTCGACGGGCGTGGCGATCGCGGTGAAGGGGCTCTTGCCGGAAGCCCGCGTGGTTGGCGTTCAGGCCGAGGCGTGCGCGCCCTACCTCGCCTCGCTCGCCGCGCACAGGCCGATCGGCGCGAGGTCGGCGAACACGATCTGCGACGGCATCGCCGTGAAGGAGCCGGGCGAGCTCACGCTCCCGCTCGTGGAGCGCTGGATCGATGAGGTCGTGACCGTGAGCGACGACGAGGTGGCCGAGGCCATGGTGCTGTTGCTCGAGCGCTCGAAGCTGGTTGTGGAGGGCGCCGGCGCGGTGGGCGTGGCGGCGCTCATGCGCGGCAAGATCGAGCCGCCGCATGACGGCGAGGTGTGCGTGGTGCTCTCCGGCGGCAACGTGGACGCGTCGCTGCTCGCGGAGTGCATTCGGCTCGGCGAGACGTCCTCGGGGCGGCGCATCGTGCTGGCCACCGTGGTGCCGGACCGGCCGGGTTCGCTGGCCGCCCTGCTTCAGATTGTGGCCGACCACGGGGGCAACGTGGTGGACGTGGAGCATCTCCGTGAGGGAATGGATCTCCACATGCGCGAGACGGCGATCCACCTCGTGCTTCAGACGAACGGGCCGGAGCACGACAACGAGATCCTCAGCGCCGTGAAGGCGGAGGGGTTCTCGGTGCGGCTCGAGCGCTAGCAGCGCGATCCCGAGTGAGACGGCGAGCGAATGCAATGCGCTCGACTAACGACTCGCTCACATGTTCAATACGCGCCAGCCGCGGATTCATCACGCAACTTTTTGCCTCTTAGTGGGCTCAATTAGAACGATGATGCGACACGGGAAGAGGTTCGGCTACGTCGCTGCGGTCGTGGCTGCGGGGGCTGTCTGCGGGTACGCCACGGCTGGTGCGGCGCCGCCGCCGAAGGGCCTGTGGGCCACCGTGAACATCTGCGATACCGCTGCTCACCCGAACCAGATGGGCGTGCGAGCCAACATGCCGGGCGACGGAAATCGCCGCGAGCGCATGTGGATGCGCTTCCATGCCCAGTTCTACAACCAGACGACGAAGAAGTGGTTCGACGTGAAGGGGAACGGAGTGTCCGACTGGCAGCCGCTTGGCTCGTCGCGCGTTAAGGCGCAGCAGGCGGGTTACACGTTCTCGTTCGCGCCGCCGAAGGCCGGCGCAGCGTTCGTGCTGCGCGGGGTGGTGGACTTCCAGTGGCGGGAGCGCCGGCGCACGAAGAGCGGCCACCGCCGCACGGTGATCGTGCGGACGCTGCACGCCAACACCAAGGGGGAGCACCCATCCGAGGGGGCCGATCCAGTGGGCTATTCGAGCGGGACCTGCGAAATCAGGTAGCTGCTAGCTGAAGAGCCGTGGGTCGTTGCTGATCACGCCGTCCACGCCCATCGCTGAGAGCTCGGCGATGTGCTTCGCGTCGTCCACGGTCCACACGTAGAGCTGGCCACCCGCGCCATGCACCGCGCGCACCAGCGCGGGGCTGACGAGTCGCCAGTGGCACATGAGGGCCTCGAAGCGGCCCGCTCGGATCATGCGCTTCGCCCGCAGCGGTATCAGCCGGCGCGCCGCCGCCGCCAGCACGAGCGCGAACGGCCGCTTCCACGCGCTCTTCGTCGGGTCGCTCGTGAGCCGCGGCACGGAAAGGCCTCGACGCTGCGCAGGATCGAGCGTGCGAATCAGGTCGATGCTCTCGAGGTAGTGCGTGGAGATCACCGTCCGCTCGCTCAGCCCGCGCGCGCTCAGCCCATCCACCACCTCACGCTCATACCCGGGGAGCTTGAGGTCGAGGTTCAGCTCCACGTCCGCGTACGCCTCGCCGGCGAAGTGGTCGAGCCCCTCCTCGAGCGTGAGCGCGTCGGGGCGCTCGCCGTCCTCGTAGTCGTGTGCGAGCACGAGTCGCCCATCGCGAAGTCGCAGCACGTCGAACTCGATCATGTCCACGCCATGCTCGAGCGCGGCCTCGAAGCTCGCGAGCGTATTGCCGGGACTCACGTGGTCCGCACCCTTGTGGCCCACGCGCTTGAGCGGCGGCAGGTGCTCCGCCCGGCGGGTCACGTCTGACACCCCGGGCACCAGTAGGCGGTGCGGTTGTCGTCGCCCAGGCCGCCGGCTTCGATCAAGGTTCCGCAGCGAGGACACGGCCGGCCGGCGCGCTTGTAGACGTTCGGCTTCGGCCACCCACCCGCCACCGAGCGTGCCATCAGCGGCTGCACCGCGCGAATGGCGGTGAGAGCCTCCTCGTCTGTCACGTTCGCCGTGCGCCGGTGCGGATCCACGCGCGCGTGGAAGCACGCCTCCGCCCGCCAGATGTTGCCGAGGCCGGCGACGTTGCGCTGATCGAGCAGAGCGTCGCCGAAGGCCCGCGTCTGGTCGTCCTCGCGGAGGCGCCTGAGAAAGCGCTGCTCGTCGAAGTCGTCCGCCAGCAGATCCGGTCCCAGCGCCGAGAGCTGCGGGTCGAAGCGAGTGCGCGAGTCCGTGACGAGCTCGAGCACCGGTCCGTCGAACTGCACCACCTCGTGGTCCGGGGTGCGAATCACGAGCCACGCGCGCCGCGGCGACCGGCGCCAGCGCTCGCCGCGGCGATAAACGCTCCAGAGTCCGCCCATGCGCAGGTGGGAGTGGAGAGTGATGTCGCCATCGAAGCGGAGGAAGAGGTGCTTGCCGCGAGCGTCCACGACGCGCACCAGGCGGCCGGACAGGCGCTCCGGCCAGCGGTCGAGCCGGTGACGCGGATGCGGCGTCTCTATCTCCACGATCGCCTTGCCCACGAGCGCCGCCTCGATGCGGCGGGCGGCGCGATGGATGGTGTCGCCCTCGGGCATCTCTACGCGGTGAGCGTGAGTCGCCGCGGACCCTGGCGGAAGCCGATGTCCATGAGGAGCGGCTCCAGCTCGGAGCCCACCACCGGTTCGCCGTCGAAGCGCTCGATGGCGAGCCGCTTGAGCCGCCCGCGGCGCACGTGGTCCGCCAGCGCCTCGAGCGCCTCGCGCAGCCAGCCTTCTTCGACGTCGCGAAGCGGGAGCAGCGCCTTGCCGCCACGCTCGACGTAGAGCGCGGGCTCGGAGTCGAGGAACACCACGTACGCGCCGGGCGCCCGGGCCGGCCGCCGAGGCGAGTTCTCCCGCTTTGGCCACGGGAGCGAGGCGCCATAGGCATTTGCCGGATCCGTTGCGGCGATCACGAGCGGTCCCGGCGCCTCGTCCTCGCGCAGAGAGCGCAGCCGCTCCACCGCCCCGGGCAGCGCGAACTGCGCGCCGCCAAGGCCCTCCACGAAGTAGCCGCGGCGAGCCGTGCCCAGCGTCTCGAGGTTCACGAGCTCGCCGTACAGCGATGCGAACCCGCCGGGCACGCCCTCGGCCAGCACCGTCTCGCGCGTCACGATCCCGTAGCGCTCGAGCAGGATCTCCGCCTGCGCGCGCATGCGCGGCCCGTAAGAAGGCGCCTCCGCGAAGAGCGGTGCGGTGAGCGACCAGCGGCCCTGAATCTGCGGAGCCGCGGGCCGGCGCCGGCGCGCGAAGCGTCGGCCGCGCTGGCGCTCGGCCTTCGCAAGAGAGAGGCGCGGTGCGCGCAGCGGCGCGAACGCGTCGTTGGTCACCTCGCCCGCCCACACGAGGTCCCACAGCGCCTCCTGCAGCTCCACCGGCTCGGCATCGGGAAGGTCCACGAGCAGGTCGGTCCAGAAGCAGGCGCCTCGTTCCAGCCGCTCGCGCAGAGCGTCGTGCAGCGGCTCCGAGGGCGGCTCCGACTTGGACGGCGGCGGTCCGAGCCAGCGCGCGTCCTCGCGGAAGTACAGCGCCACGCGCCCGCTGCCGCGCCCCAGCGCGCCCGCGCCCACCCACACCAGCTCGCCACCGGCGCAGAGCGTGTCCATCCACGCCTGGGAGTACGCGCCCACCCGCCGGGGCAGCACGTCCTGCTCCCACACCTCGGGAGTGAGCGCGAAGCCCTGCAGTGGCACGAGGATCTCGCGCAGGCGGTCGATTCCGGCTCCGCCGGGAGGCGAGCCGTCCACGCCCTGCCATGCGGGCAGGAGGCGCGCCAGCGCGCGCTGCTCGGCCGGCTCCACCTCCTTGCGCAGCGACGCAAGCGACGCGCGGCGCAGCCGCCGCAGCACGTCCGGATCGCACCACTCACGCTGGGTGCCGCCGGGCCGCAGCTCGCCTCGTACCAGGCCGCCACCACGCTCGATCTCGCGCAGTACGGGCCCGCCGTCTATGCCGTAGCGCGACGAGAACTCCTCGGTTGTGAACGGCCCGTGGGTGCGGGCGTAGCGCCGGGTGATCCGCTGGAGCGGCTCCTCCACAGGCTTGAGGAATGTGTCCGGAAGTCCGCCCGGCGGCACCGCGCCGAGGGCGTCCCGGTAGAGGCCGGCGTCCTCGGAGGCGATGAAGCGCTCCTCGCCTCCGATGCGCATCTTCACCGCGCGGCGCTCGGCCACCAGCCGGTCGAGCATGCGATTGGCCGACACCGCCTCGAGGCAGCGCTGCTGCGCCTCCCGCACGGTGAGGTCGCCGATCGCGCGCAGCACGTCATGAAGCCCGTCCGCGTTGGCAGCGCGTGTGCGCTCACTGATGCGCTGAAGGTCAGCCTCCACCTCGTCGAGCGCCTCGGCGGAGATCAGCTCGCGCAGCTCCTCCTGGCCGAGCAGCTCGGCGAGTAGCTCGCGGTCGAGCGACAGCGCCGCGGCGCGCCGCTCCGCATTGGGCGTATCGCCCTCGTACATGTACGTGGCCACGTAGTCGAACAGCAGGGACGACGCGAAGGGGGAGGCGCGCGACGTCTCAGCCTCCACGAGCGACAGCTCGCGTGTGGCGAGGCCGCGCAGGAGCTCCTTGAGCGAGGGCACGTCGAACACGTCGCGCAGGCACTCGCGGTAGGTCTCGAGGATGATCGGGAACTGGCTGTAGCGCTTGGCCACCTCGAGCAGCGACTGCGCCTTGAGCCGCTGCTGCCAGAGCGGCGTGCGCTTGCCGGGATAGGCGCGTGGGATGAGCAGCGCGCGCGCCGCGTTCTCGCGGAAGCGCGCGCCGAAGAGCGCCGATGAGCCGAGCTCGCGCACCACGAGGTCCTCGAGCTCGTCCGGCTCCACGAGCACGAGCTCCGCGCGCGGCGGCTCATCCGCGTCGGGCAGGTGGACGATGATGCCGTCGTCCGACCAGATGGCATCGGACTCGAGCCCGAACTCGTCGCGGATGCGGGCGGACAGCGCCAGCGCCCAGGCCGCGTGCACGCGCCCGCCGTAGGGGGACAGCACGCACAGCCGCCAGTCGCCGATCTCGTCCCGGAAGCGCTCCACCACGATCGTGCGGTCGGATGGGATCACGCGCGTCATCTCGCGCTGCTCGCGCAGGAACGACACGAGGTTGCGCGCGGCGCGCTCGTCGAGGTCATACTGCTCGGCCAGCTCCTCCGGCTCGCGATCCACGGCCCAGCGGGAGAACTCGCCGATGGCCTTGCCCAGCTCCGCCGGCCGCCCCACGCCGTCGCCCTTCCAGAACGGCACCGCGCCCGGCACACCCGGTGCGGGCGTGACGATCACGCGGTCGCGCGTGATCTCCTCGATGCGCCACGACGAGGCGCCGAGCAGGAAAGTCTGGCCCGGCCGCGCCTCGTAGACCATCTCCTCGTCGAGCTCGCCCACGCGCCGGCCGTCCGGCAGGTGCACGCCGAAGAGGCCGCGGTCCGGGATTGTGCCCGCATTCGTCACCGCGAGCTGGAGCGAGCCCTTGCGCGCCCGCACCGTGTCCGCCACGCGGTCCCAGACGATGCGCGGCCGCAGCTCGCCGAATTCCTCGGACGGGTAGCGGCCGTCCAGCATGTCGAGCACGTTGTCGAGCAGTTCGCGCGAAAGCTCGCCGTACGGATACGCGCGCCGAACCAGCTCGTGCAGCTCGGACACCTTCCACTCGTCGCCGGTCGCGGTCATCGCGACGATCTGCTGCGCGAGCACGTCGAGCGGATTCCGCGGCACCACCGTCTCCTCGATCTGCGCCTCGCGCATCCGCCGCGCCACCACCGCGCACTCGAGAAGGTCCGCGCGGAACTTCGGGAAGATCCGCCCCTTGGAGGTGTCGCCCACCCCGTGGCCGGCGCGCCCGATCCGTTGCAGACCGCGCGTGACCGACTTCGGCGACTCCACCTGCAGCACGAGGTCCACCGCGCCCATGTCGATGCCGAGCTCCAAAGAGGACGTGGCCACGAGGCACGGCAGCTCGCCCGACTTCAGCATCTCCTCCACCACCAGCCGCTCCTCGCGCGCGAGCGAGCCGTGGTGGGCGCGCGCGATCTCCTCCTCGGCCATCTCGTTCAGCCGAGCGGCCAGCCGCTCGGCGCCGCGCCGGTTGTTCACGAACACGATCGTCGAGCGGTGGGAGCGCACCAGCTCGAGGAGCTCGGGATATATGGCCGGCCAGATCGAGCGGCGCGTGGCGGAGTCGCCCGAGCCGATCGGATCGAGGTCGATGGCGTCCGAGTCCGGCTCGCGCATGTCCTCCACCGGCACGTGGATCTTCAGGTCGAGCTGCTTGCGCAGGCCGGTGTCCACCACCGTGCAGTCGCGCCCGCAGCCCACCAGGAAGCGCCCCACCTCCTCCAGAGGGCGCTGAGTGGCGGACAGGCCGATCCGCTGGAGCGGCTCACCCGCGGCGTGGTCGAGCCGCTCGAGCGTGAGCGCAAGGTGCGCGCCGCGTTTGGTCTGGGCCACGGCGTGGATCTCGTCGACGATCACCCATTCGGCGCCCGCCACCATCTCGCGCGCGCGTGAAGTGAGGATGAGATAGAGCGATTCCGGCGTGGTGATGAGCACGTCCGGCGGCTTGCGCACCATCGCCTGGCGGTCGCGCTGCGGCGTGTCGCCGGTGCGGATGGCCACCGAGATGTCGCCGCCGATCCCCTTCAGCGGAGCGCGCAGGTTGCGCTCGATGTCGTACGAGAGCGCCTTCAGGGGGGACACGTAGATCAGACGGGTGCCCTCGCCTTCCCCAGGATGGGCTACGAGGCGATCGAGGCCCCACAGGAACGCAGCGAGCGTCTTGCCCGACCCGGTGGGCGCGGACAGCAGTACGTTCCGGCCGGCCGCGATCGCGGGCCAGGCCTGCTTCTGCGCCTCAGTGGGCTCCTCAAAGGCACGGGTGAACCAGTCGCGTACCTGGGGGGTGAACGTTTCGAGCGGGTCCCTTTGCACGTAACAGACCAGCGTATCGGGTCCCGGGGGTCCTCCATTGGAGGGATGGGGAGGGTGCGGTTAGCCGTATGGGCGTGACCAAGATCACTGGCGAGAATCAGCCTGGCGAATGGCGAAAACTGTTGTGATCGTGGACGACCACCCGAGCTTCCGATCTAGTGCACGAATGCTGCTCGAGTCGGATGGCTTTGAGGTCGTGGGGGAAGCTGCCACCGGGGAGGAGGGCGTGGACGTCGCGCTCGAATTGCGGCCGGATCTCGTGCTGCTCGACGTGAACCTGCCCGACATCGACGGCTTCGAGGTAGCCACACGCATCACCGCCGACCCGAAGCCGCCCAGCGTGATTCTCACCTCGAGCCGCGACTCGACCGACTTCGGGCCCCTCGTGGAGAAGAGCGGCGCGCTCGGATTCGTGCCGAAGAGCGAGCTCTCAGGATCGGCGCTGGAGGAACTCCTGCCGTGAACGGGCTCCGCCCCGCGCTTCTGGCGCTGGCGGTGCTCGGCCTCGTGGAGGCGGGGGCGGCCGCCGCGATCCTGGCCACCAGCGCGGACCCCGCGCTCGGAACCTTCCAGAAGGCCGCGGTGCCCGTGATCGGGCTGCTCTGGGTGGGCACCGGGCTGCTCGCCTGGCTGCGCCGGCCGGACAACCGCACGGGCGCGCTCATGGCGATGGCGGGCTTCCTCTGGCTGCTCGGCACCCTCGCTGAGCTCTGGACCGCTCCCGCCGCCGTGTTCGTGGGCTACCTGATCGCGCCCCTCTACATCGTGGCCGCCGCGCACATGGTGCTCGCGTACCCGTCGGGCCGGCTCCCGTCGCGGAGTCTGCGGGCGCTCGTGATCGGCCTCTATGCCACCGCCACCCTCGCGCAGCTGCCGGCGCTCCTGATGGCGCACATCGGCAGCACGTACCACGAGCGCGCGGGCTCGGATCCGCTCATCGTTCATGCCACCAAGCTTTCGACCGAATGGCCGGGCGCGCTCATGGAGATCGGCGGCATCGTGCTCCTCGCGCTCACCGTGCGCGCGCTCGTGAACCGCTGGCGCGTGGCGAGCGTGCCGCGCCGCCGTCTGCTCGCTCCCGTGTTCTGGCCCGCCATCGGCATGTTCGCCTTCCTGGGGCTCGTGATGATCGTCGCGGTGCTCTCGCTGCCGGACGTGCTCGCGTCGATCGGCTGGGTGGGCGAGACGGTTTTCTTCGCGGCCGTCCCACTGTCGTTCCTTGCCTTCCTGCTGCGCACGCAGGCCACGAGCGTGGGTGCGGTGGGCGACCTGATGGCGAAGCTGCAGAACGCGCCCGCGCGCGGCGAGCTGCGCGACGCGCTCGCGCAGGCGCTCCGTGACCCGACAATCGAGCTCGCGTACTGGCTGCCGGGCAAGGAGCGCTACGTGGACGCGAGCGGCCGGCCATTCGAGCTGCCGCAGCCGGACTCGCGCCGCGCCGTGGCCGAGATCGAGCACGACGGCCATCCGATCGCCGCCATCGCGCACGACGCCACGCTGCTCGACCAGCCCGAGCTGATCCACTCCGTGGGAGCCGCGGCGGCGCTGGCGCTCGAGAACGAGCGGCTGGAGGCCGAATTGCGCGCGCGCATTGAGGAGGTGCGCGCTTCCCGCGTGCGCCTCATCAGCGCCGAGGAGGCGGCGCGCAGGCGGCTCGAGCGCAGCCTGCACGACGGCCCGCAGCAGCGCCTCGTGGCGCTCGCGCTCGGCATGCGCACCGCCCGCAGCCGGCTGCCCGAGCACCCGGACACCGCCGCTGAGCTGATCGAGGCGTGCGAGAGGGAGCTCACCACCACCATCGACGAGCTGCGCGAGCTGGCGCGCGGAATCCATCCCGCCGTGCTCACGGACCGTGGCCTCACGCCTGCGCTCGAGTCGCTCTGCGGCCGTTTCCCGATCCCGGTGGAGATCGGCGAGCTGCCGGCCGAGCGCCTGCCCGCCGCGGTGGAGTCCGCGGCCTATCTCGTGATCTCCGAAGCGCTGGCGAACATCGCGCGCTATTCGGGCGCAAGCCACGCGACCGTGGCGGTGGCGCGCCGCAACGGACACGCGCTCGTGGAGGTGCGCGACGACGGAGTCGGCGGCGCTGACCCATCGCGCGGAAACGGCCTTCGCGGTCTGGTGGACCGCGTGGGCGCGCTCGACGGCAGCCTCGAGCTCGTGAGTGCGCCCGGTGAGGGAACTATCGTCTACGCGGAGATACCGTGCGTGTAGTAGTGGCCGACGACTCAGTCCTCCTCCGCGAGGGCATTGTCCGCATCCTGGCTGATAGCGGATTCGATGTGGTGGCACAGGCCGGCGACGCCGAGGACCTCGTGCGCAAGGTCGCCGCTCACAAGCCCGACGTCGCGATCGTGGACGTGCGGATGCCGCCCACTAACACCGACGACGGTCTGCGCGCCGCGCAGAAGATCCGTGCTGACTATCCGGACTGCGGCGTGCTCGTTCTCTCCCAGTACATCGAGGAGGGCTACGCACTCGAGCTCCTGTCTGAGAACGCCGAGGGCGTGGGCTACCTGCTGAAGGACCGCGTGGCCGACGTGGAGCGCTTCACCGAGAGCGTGCGCCGCGTGGGCGAGGGCGGCTCGGCGCTCGACCCGGAGGTGGTGGCCCAGCTGCTCGGCCGCCGCCGGCGCGAGGACCCGCTCGAGGAGCTCAGCCCGCGCGAACGCGAGGTGCTCGAGCTGATGGCGGAGGGCCGTTCGAACCACGCCATCGCGGAGGCCATGGTGGTCACCGAACGCGCCGTCGAGAAGCACGTCACCAGCATCTTCGGGAAGCTCAAGCTCCCGCCCACGGCGGAGGACCACCGCCGGGTGCTGGCCGTACTCAGGTACCTCCGGGCGTAGGCCCTCGACCGGGGGTGTGGATACCCCCACCGGCACACGCCAGCTTTCCGCATAGGCGCATCGCGCCGGTGGAGGGAGCATTGCGCGTGGTACTCCGCTCTCGTTCTTGAAAGGACCCGCGTCTTGAATGCTCCCCTGATCGTCTCCGCCGTGGACCTTCATCGGCGCTACGGAGAAGGCGACGCCGCCGTTGACGCTCTCGACGGCGTAACCGTCGGCTTTCCCAAGGGCCGCTTCACCGCCATCATGGGCCCGTCCGGGTCCGGCAAGTCCACCCTGATGCACATCCTTGCCGGCCTCGACCGCCCCACCGGTGGCTCAGTGGTCGTGGAGGACGTCGAGCTCGGCGGGCTCGACGACAAGAAGCTCACGCAGCTTCGCCGCGACAAGTTCGGCTTCATCTTCCAGTTCTTCAACCTGCTCCCGGTCCTCTCGGCCGAGGAGAACATCACCCTGCCGCTGAAGATCGCGGGCAAGAAGCCGGAGAAGGCGTGGCTCGACGAGCTGATCGACGCGGTCGGGCTCAGCGACCGCCGCAGCCACCGGCCGTCGCAGCTCTCGGGCGGCCAGCAGCAGCGCGTGGCAGTGGCTCGCGCCCTGCTCACGAAGCCCGCCGTGGTGTTCGCCGACGAGCCCACCGGCAACCTGGACTCGAAGGCCGGCGACGAGGTGCTGCAGATGCTGCGCCGCGCCGCTGACGACTACGGCCAGACCGTGATCATGGTGACCCACGATCCGCACGCCGCCGCCATCGCCGACCACATCGTGGTGCTGGTGGACGGCCAGGTGGTCCGCGAGACCCCCGCCGGCGAGGCCGACGAGGTGGTCGAGCTCATGAAGGCGGTCGCCTGATGCTCGCAGTCTCGCTCAAGGGAATGGCGGGGCGGAAGCTCCGCACCGTGCTCACGGCCCTCGCGGTCGTGCTCGGCGTGGCCTTGATCGCGGGCACCTACATCCTCACTGACACGATCGATCGGCAGTTCGATCAGATCTTCGCGCAGGTGAGGAAGGGTGTGGACGTGAGCGTCACGCCGAAGAAGATCTTCAACTCCGACAACAACGCGAACCCGCCGGCGTTCCCGGCGTCGTACGTGGCGCAGGTCCAGCAGGTGCCCGGCGTGGAGAAGGCTGCCGGCGGCATCTTCGACAACGGCGTGATCCTCGACAACAAGGGAAAGAAGATCGGCGGCTCCGGCGGAGCTCCGAACTTCATATCGAGCGACGCACCCGCTCCGTTCAACCCGTTCAGCTACGTGGCCGGTCATGGCCCGACCGGCCCGAACCAGATCTCGATCGACAAGTACACGGCTGACAAGCAGCACTGGCACGTCGGCTCCGTGGTCCGCGTGGGCGGCCAGGGCCCAGCCCAGCCCTACACCGTCGTGGGCATCGCCAAGTTCGGCAAGCTCAACGGCCTGGCGGGCGCGGCGATCGCCGTGATGACGCTCGACCAGGCGCAGAAGGTCACGGACAAGGTCGGCAAGCTCGACGGGATCGACATCCAGGCTCAGAAGGGCGTGAGTCCGCAGGCGCTCGTCACGCGCGTTCAGCAATCGCTGCCGAACACCGTGACCGTACGCACCGGCGCCGAGCAGGCCGCGCAGGACTCGAAGGACACGAAGTCCGGGCTCGGTTTCATCAAGACGCTCCTGCTCGTGTTCGCGGGCGTGGCGCTGTTCGTTGGCGCGTTCATGATCTTCAACAGCTTCTCGATCACGATCGCCCAGCGCACGCGCGAGCTCTCGATGCTGCGAACGGTCGGCGCGACGCGCCGTCAGGTGCTCGGCTCGGTGCTCGGTGAGGCCGTGGTTATGGGATTCACCGCGTCGGTGATCGGGCTCGGGCTCGGCATCGTGCTGGCCAAGGGCCTGAAGGCGCTGTTCAAGGCGGTCGGCGCCGACCTGCCGGGCGGCTCGGCGGTGGTCGAGTCCCGCACGATCATCGTCTCGCTGATCGTGGGCACGCTGGTGACGGTGATCGCGAGTCTCTCGCCGGCGCTGCGGGCCACCCGCATCCAGCCGATCGAGGGTGTCCGCGAGGGCGCCGTGATGCCGCGCACCCGCTTCTCGCGGATCAAGACGCCGTTCGGGGCGGTCACGCTCGCGCTCGGTGTCGGGCTCATGTGCCTCGGCCTGCTCACGAACAGCACCGGCAGCGGCGTTTGGCTGCCGCTCCTGTTCGGCACCGTGCTGGTGTTCATCGGCGCGGCGATGTTCTCGAGCAAGCTCGTGCGCCCGATCGCGTCGCTCGTCGGCAGGCCGATGGAGAGCCTGCGCGGCGTGAGCGGCCAGCTCGCGCGTGAGAACGCCACCCGCAACACCAGCCGCACGGCCTCCACCGCCGCGGCGCTGATGATCGGCCTCGCCCTCGTCTCGGGCGTGACGATCTTCGCCGCCGGCATCAAGAAGTCGGTGGACAGCGCGATCGACACGAGCGTGCGCGCCGGGCTGATCCTGGAGAACAAGGACGGCTGGTCTTCGATCCCGCAGTCCGCCGGCAAGGCCGTGGCGCAGGTGCCGGGCGTGGGCGCCTCGTCCGAGGTCCGTCTCTCGCAGGCGAAGGTGGCCGGCGTGAGCGGCACGCCCGACGTGAGCGGCGTGAACCCGCAGACGCTCCCGGCCGTTTACCAGCTCGACTGGAAGAAGGGCTCGAACGCGACCCTGAACCAGCTGAGCGGCAACAACGCCATCGTGAGCGAGTCGTGGTCGAAGTCCAAGCACAAGAAGGTCGGACAGCAGATCAGCATCACCACGCAGTCCGGCAACCACGCGACCTACACGATCATCGGGACGTACAAGAACAACGTCCACTTCCTAGGTGACATCGCGGTGACGAACCAGACGCTCGCCCGCGACTTCAAGGTCACCCAGGACCAGTTCGTGATGTACGGGCTGAAGCCCGGCGCGAACGAGAACCAGGTGCAGGCGCAGGCGACGAAGATCCTGAACGCGCAGTTCCCCAACGCGCAGGCGGACACGAAGTCCGGCTTCAAGAAGAAGCAGACGGAGTGGATCAGCCAGATCTCGGCGTTCTTCTACGTCCTGCTCTCGCTGGCCGTGATCGTGTCCCTGTTCGGGATCGTGAACACGCTCGTGCTCGCCATCTACGAGCGCACGCGCGAGCTCGGCCTGCTGCGTGCCGTCGGCATGTCCAAGCGGCAGGTCAAGCGGATCGTGCGCTACGAGTCGGTGATCACCGCGCTCATCGGCGCCATTCTCGGCACCGTGCTCGGCGTGTTCTTCGCGGTGATCGTCTCCCGGCCTCTGGCTGGCGAGGGCTTCAAGCTCTCGTTCCCGGTCGGGACGCTGGTGATCCTGCTCATCCTCGCCGGCCTCGCCGGTGTGCTGGCAGCGATCACCCCCGCGCGACGCGCCTCGAAGTTGAACGTTCTCGAGGCGCTCGCGTACGAGTAGCGGGTCCCTCCTCCCGGCCGGCGGCCTTGCCCCAGGTCGCCGGCCGGTCCCGCTATCCCGCCACTTCCCGGGCGCGCAGGAACACCGCGTCCATCATGGGCTCGGTCAGCCTCCCCGTGAACGTGTTCTGCTGGCTGGGGTGAAAAGAGGCAATGAGGGTGAGTCCGTTTGCTTGGTGTTCGGCTCCGTGGCCGAATTTGGCCTTTGGCTTCAGTTGGAGCAGGCGGAAGGCGGCGTCCCACGCAAAGGCGCCGAGGCAGACAATCACTCTGGGCTGCAACAGCTCCAACTCCGCGGCGGCGTAGGGGAGGCAGTTGTCCCGCTCCGAGGGCAGCGGCTTGTTGGCGGGCGGGGCGCAGCGCACCGCCGCGGCGACGAACGCGCCCTTTAGTTCGAGGCCGTCATCCTTCGCGACCGACGTCGGCTGGTTGGCGAATCCGGTGCGGTGCAGGGAGGCGAACAGCCAGTCGCCGGAACGGTCGCCGGTGAACACGCGTCCCGTGCGGTTGCCGCCGTGGGCGGCCGGGGCGAGCCCGAGCACGTATACCTTCGCTGAGGGATCTCCGAATCCGGGCACCGGGCGGCCCCAGTAGTCCCAATCCCTGAAGGCAGCGCGCTTTTCCAGGGCAATCTGCTCCCGCCAGGCCACGAGCCGCGGGCACTTGCGGCAGCGGGTGATGCTCAATTCGAGTTCCGTTAGTCCGATGACCCTCAAGATACGGGCGCGGCGAGCGATCACCGGGGCATGTCGGACATATCCGTCGCTCGTCAGCCCATCTTCGACAAGGACCTAGGCGTCTTCGCCTATGAGCTCCTTTTCAGCGGCATCGAGGGGCGGGCGGAGTCCGCGGACCTCGTCGGCACGTTCGGCAGCATGGGTCTCCAGGACCTCGTGGGGAACCGGCCGGCGTCGGTGAAGGTGTCGGAGAACTTCCTCTACGACGCGATGTCGCTGCAGCTTCCGGCCGACCGCCTCATCGTCGAGGTGAAGGACGGGCCGACCGACGCGATCGCCGCGCTCAAGGAGCGCGGCTACATGATCGCGCTCGACGACTTCGAGTCCCGGCCGGAGATGGCGCCGCTTGTTGAGCTCGCGCACATCATCCGCCTCGACGTCCACCAGCTCGGCCAGCAGGGGCTCTGGCACCAGATGGGGCAGGTGCAGGGGCGCGGCAAGAAGCTCGTGGCCACGAAGGTCGAGACGCACGAGGAGCTCGAGTTCTGCAGGAGCCTCGGCTTCGACTACTACCAGGGCCACTTCCTCTGCCAGCCGAAGGCGGTGACCAAGCGAACGGTGCCCACCAACCGGCTCGCCAAGCTCTCGCTGCTCGCCGAGCTGAACAACCCGGACGCGGACTTCGACGGTCTCGAGAAGATCATCGGCCGCGACGTCGGCCTGAGCTACCGCTTCCTGCGCTACATCAACTCTGCCTTTTTCTCGCTGCCTCACCAGGTGGGATCGATCCGCCAGGCGCTCGTGCTCCTCGGAATCGCAGCCGTGAAGAAGTGGGCCACCCTGCTCGCGATGGCGGACATCGACGACAAGCCGAACGAGCTCGTGGTGACCGCCCTCGTGCGCGCAAAGATGTGCGAGCTGGCCGCCGCCTCACGTCCCGCGCGCGAGCGCGAGGAGTACTTCACCACCGGCATGTTCTCGGTGGTCGACGCGTTGCTCGACTCGCCGATGGACGTGGTGCTCGCGTCGCTGCCGCTGTCCGACGAGATCAAGGACGCGCTCCATCACCACCTCGGGCCGAAGGGTGTCGTGCTGAAGGCGGTGCTCGGCTACGAGCACGCGCGCTTCGACGACCTCAAGGCGCTCGCACCTCCCGGCGTGTCCGCGCAGGAGATCTACACCTGGGCGATCGGCTGGGCGCGCGAGGCCGGGCTCGAGCTCGAGGCCACGAACACCGCCGGCGTGCCCGACACGCCGCCCGCGGCGGCGCCGGCTTCGATCAAGCCTTGAGCTTCCGCCCGCTCGAGAACAGGTACTGAGCCCAGAGGTACACCGGCACGGCCAGGCCCGCCGTCACGCCGATGCACAGCCACTGGTTCGCATCGCTCACGCCGAGGAAGCCGTAGCGCATCGCGTTCACCAGGTAGAAGACCGGGTTCACGTGCGAAAGCTCGTGCCACGGTGAACCGAGCCGGCTCACCGAGTAGAACACTCCGCCGACGAACGCCAGCGGCAGGATCACGATGTTGTTGACGAACGTGTGGTGGTCGAACGTCTCGGCGTAGATGCCGACGACGATCCCCAGCGCGCCGAACAGCACCACCCCGAAGGCGACGGTGACGATCAGGAAGAACGGATGGTGGATCGGCACGCCCGTGATCGGCAGCGCCGCCGCGAGCAGCAGCGCGCCGATCGCCAGTGCGCGCGCCCAGCCGCCCACGTTCACGCCGAGGTTCATCTGCCACGGCCGCATGGGAGCCGACAGAACGTCGTTGATGTAGCGGTCCGAGCGCGCCTGGAAGATCGAGGCGGAGTTGTTGCTGTAGGCGGCCTGCATCATCGCCATCGCGATCAGGCCGGGCACGATGAACTCGCGGTAGTGGAAGCCCTCCACGAGCTTGATCCGCCCGCCGAGTGAGAGCCCGAACACCACAATGAAGAGCAGCGAGCTGATCACGGGCGCGAACACCGTCTGCGTCCACACCTTGTACACGCGCAGGATCTCGCGCCGGCAGAGCCACAGCATCCCGGTCATACGCCCATCGCCTTCACGTAGACGTCGGCGAGGCTGTGCGCGCCGTAGTGCTCGCGCAGGCCCCCGGCGCTGTCGCGGGCGAGCAGGCGGCCGCCCTTGATCAGCGCGATCTCCTCGCACAGCTCCTCGGCCTCCTCGAGGTAGTGCGTGGTGAGCAGGATGGTCGTGCCCTCGCTGTGGAGCTGGCGGATGTAGCGCCACAGCTCGTGACGCAGCTCGAAGTCCACGCCCGCCGTGGGCTCGTCGAGGATCACGAGCCGCGGACGGTGCATGAGCGCCCGCGCGAGCAGCAGGCGGCGCCGCATGCCGCCACTCAGCTTCGGCGTGCGCACGTTCGTCTTCGCGCGCAGGTCGAAGGCTTCGATCATCTCGGTCGCCCGCGCCTCCGCGTCCGCGCGCGACATCCCGAAGTACCCCCCGTGGTAGACCAGCGTCTCCTCGACGGTGAGGAAGCGGTCGAGGTTGACGTCCTGCTCGGCGAGCCCGACCCAGCGGCGAGCGTCGACCGAGTCGGCGGCCTTGCCGAACACGCGGACGTCGCCGGACGTGACCCTGATGAGGTTGCACACGGCGCTGATGAGCGTGGTCTTGCCGGCGCCATTAGGGCCGAGCAGGCCGAAGAAGGCGCCGTCCGGCACCGAGAGGTCGAAGTCCTCGAGCGCAACGGTGCCGTCGTCGTAGCGCTTGGTCAGCGCGTCCACCTGGAGAGCGGGCGTCACCTACTTAACGTAGCGACCGGCCGTAGTGGCGCTCGTAGTACTCCCGGTACTCCCCGCTGCGGATCGGCTGCCACCACCACTCGTTGTCGCGGTACCAGTCCACGGTGCGCGGCAGCCCGTCCGCGAACCGCACCTGCGGCTCCCACCCGAGCGCGCGCACCTTGTCTGACGAAAGCGAGTACCGGCGGTCGTGCCCAGGGCGGTCGGTCACGTGCTCGATCAGCGACTCGTCCCGTCCCGTGAGCTCGAGGATGCGCCGCACCACCTCGATGTTCTCCTCCTCATCGGGACCGCCCACGTTGTACGCCTGCCCGGGAGTGCCCTTTTGAAGCACCGTGTCTATCGCGCGGGAGAAGTCCTCGGCGAAGAGCCAGTTACGCACCTGCCGCCCGTCCCCGTACACGGGCAGGTGGTCGCCCGCGAGGGCGTTGAGGACGCACAGCGGAATGAGCTTCTCCGGATACTGCCGCGGTCCGTAGTTGTTCGACCCGCGGCAGATGAGGGCCTCGATCCCATAGGTGTGCACGTGGGCGGACACGAGCAGGTCGCCGGCCGCCTTGGTCGCGCTGTAGGGCGACGACGGGTTGAGCGGCGATGTCTCGGTGAATGAGCCCTCCTCGATCGAGCCGTACACCTCGTCGGTTGAAACCTGCACGTACCGGCTCACGCCGAGCTCGCGAACCGCGTCGAGCAGCACCGACGTGCCGATCACGTGCGTCCGCGCGAACACGTCCTGGTCGGCGATCGAACGGTCCACGTGGGACTCGGCCGCGAAGTTCACCACCGCGTCGCAGCCCTCCATCGCCTCGCGCACGGTCCGCGGGTCCTCGATCCCGCCCTCGATGAGGGTGATCCGATCCTCCACATCCGCGAGGTTCTCCCGCCGCCCCGCGTAGGTGAGCTTGTCGAGCACGACCACGCTGTCGTCCGGGCGCGCGTCGAGAACCACGCGCACGTATGTCGATCCGATGAACCCGGCCGCGCCGGTGATCAGCAGCTTCACGCAGCCACCGAGCGCTCGGCGAGGTAGCTCGCCAGCCCTTCCTTCCAGTGGGGGAGGTAAAGCGCTTCCTGGCGCTCGGTGTCGAGCACCGAGTACGCCGGCCGCGGCGCGGGGCGGCCGAACTCGTCCGTGGTGCAGGACATCACACGGCACTCCACGCCGGCCTGGCTGAAGATCTCCTGCGCGAACTCGAACCAGGAGCACTCGCCCTGGCTCGCGATGTGGTGGATGCCGTACGCCTCGGTGTCGAGCAGGCGCACAAGCGCGTCAGCGAGGTGCGCGGTGTAGGTGGGGCAGCCCACCTGGTCTCTCACCACGAGCACCTCTCCATGGTCGCTCGCGAGCGACAGCATCGTCTCAACGAAGTTTCGCCCCGACGTGCCGAACAGCCACGCAGAGCGCACGACGTAATGACGAGGATTCGCCTCGGCGGTCTCGTGCTCGCCGGCCAGCTTCGACTGCCCGTACACCGACTGCGGCCGCGGCTCGTCCGACTCCACGTACGGCTCCAGCTTCGAGCCATCGAACACGTAGTCCGTGGACGGATAGAGCACCCGCGCGCCGATCTCGGCCGCCGCCGCCGCGACGTTGCGCGCGCCCTCGGCGTTCACGTCCATCGCCGCATCGAGATCGTCCTCGGCGCCGTCCACGTCGGTGTAGGCGCCGCAGTTGACGATCGCATCGGGACGCTCCTGCAGCACGGCGCGCACGACCGCCGGGCGATCCGTGATGTCCACGTCCGCCCGCGTCAGGCCAACAACTTCGTGATTCACGAACTCGGCGGCCCGCACCACATCGGTGCCCAGCATCCCGGCGGCGCCGGTGACAACGATTTTCACGCCCGTAGGGATATCAGGCCCGCGCCGGTACATGTCGATCTCGGGGCTACCGACTCAGGCAAATGAATTGATCACGGGTCAATCGGATTGACCCACAGTCAAAAACGTTGACAACGGAGTTGACCGTGGAACAACTCTGTTGTCCACCGTGAAAACTCTGTGACTAAGTCGGTAGGACGCTGGCGAAGGGTGCCCACTCGGTCTAGGTTGGCCGGCATGACCAGGCGCCCGTATCGATTCGACCCCCTCCGCAGCGGCTATCGATCCGCGGGGCCGGATCGCTACTGGTGCGATTGGGGTGTGGTCGTGGGAGACCGGATCAGGCGACTTCGTCGAGCGCGGGACTGGCACCTGATCGATCTGTGCCGCGAGGTGGAGAAGCCGGACGGCGGGCGGTACACGCCTGGATTCTTCTCGCGCTTGGAGCGCGGCTGGGGGAGCGGACCGCTCACCACCTCGTGCTGAGGCAGATGGGCCTGCCGCCACACGAGGCGATCGCGCAGCTTGCGGGCCTTGGGACGGACGCCGGTCTGGCCGGCTAGAGGATCTCGATCTCGGCGTTGTCGCCGACGACGAAGCGGTAGGCGCGCGGCATGGCCGGGCTGCGCGAGATCGCCACGTTCTTGCCGACGAGGCTCGCCTCGATGCGTCCTTCGAGGTGGCTGATCGAGGACCCCTCGAGCACGATCGAGTACTCCACCTCGGCGTTCTCGATGCGCACGCCTGGCCCGACTGCGGTGTAGGGGCCGATGTACGCGTCCCGCAGCACGGCGCCGGCGCCGATGATCGCGGGGCCGCGCACGGTCGCACGTTCGAGCGTGGCGCCCTTCTCCACCACCACGCGGCCCTCCACGCGCGAATCGCCGAGCTCGCCCTCAACCCGCTCCTCGAGGTCGTCGAGGATCAGCCGGTTGGCCTCGAGCATGTCCTGCACCTGGCCGGTGTCCTTCCACCAGCCGTGGACGATGTGGGGATCCACGCGCAGGTCACCGTCCACGAGGTGCTGGATGGCGTCGGTGATCTCGAGCTCGCCGCGGCCGCTCGGCGTGATCGCCCTGGCGGCGTCGAAGATCGATGGCGTGAACATGTAGACGCCAACGAGCGCGAGGTTCGTCGTCGGCTTGGCGGGCTTCTCGACCAGTCGTGATACGCGGTTCGAGCCGTCGAGTTCGGCGACGCCGTAGTTCTCGGGATCGTTGACCGGGGTGAGGAGAATGAGCGCGTCCGGCTCCTCGTTGCGGAACGTGCTGACGAGATCGGTCACGCCGTCGCGCAGCAGGTTGTCGCCCAGGTACATGACGAAGGGCGAGTTGCCGAGGAAGGGCTCGCCCGTGAGGACGGCGTGCGCGAGACCGAGCGGCGCCTCCTGCTCGATGTAGGTGATGGAGACGCCGAAGCGGTCGCCGTCGCCGGCGGCCTTGCGGATCTCGGCACCCGTCTCGGGCGAGATGATGATGCCGATCTCGCCGATTCCGGCGGCGGCGAGGGCCTCGATCCCGTAGAAGAGCACCGGCTTGTTGGCCACGGGCACGAGCTGCTTCGCGCTCGTGTAGGTGATGGGGCGCAGCCGGGTGCCGGTGCCGCCGGAGAGGATGAGGCCCTTGAGGCGCTCCATCAGTAGGTACCGCCAAGCTTGCGGTGGTCCCAGGACACGGTGCGGGTGGGAGTGAACGTGAGGCCGACGCGCTTCTGCGCCTGTTTGCGGACCATCTCCTCCACGTCGGGATTGAGCTCCGCGTAGCGCTCGAACAGCGCCATCCCGTACTTCTCCACCTCGGCGGAATCGTGCTCGAGCCCGACGTCGCACTCGAGCATCACGCCGCGCAGCTCGTGGTAGAGCACGCCGTCCTCGATCTGGAGCGTGGCGCGCGGGTCGCGCTCCAGGTTCTTCGCCTTCTGGGATTTCGCGTAGGTCCAGCTACGGAGCACGAGTCCGTCGGCCACGTACCAGAGCGGCACGAGGTGAGGCCGGCCGCGCGGGCCGAGCGTGGCCACGCTCACGATCATCTGCTCGGCCACGAACGCGCGCAGCTCGTCGTCGGTCATCTCGATCTGATTCCGGCGAGAGGGCATCTGAAGCTAAACCTATGCGGGATCGAGATGGAGCGTGTGCGCAGCCGGCTGGCCGAACTCGTAGCTGTGGCCGGCGTGCCAATCGGACAGGAGGTCGTCGTAGTGGGCGCTCGACGGCTGCCCGGACTGGCCGGTCATATGCTGCCAGCGGCTGCGCTCCGGGCTGCCGAGGTCGGCGAGCAGGCGGTAGGAGGGCGCCCAGCGGCCGGTGTAGTCGCCCGCGTGTGGCACGAATCCAACCTGGCAGACGGTCTCCTGGCCGCCGCCGGCGGGGAGGCGGCGCGAGAGCAGGCGATCGAGCAGCTTCGAGATCCGTGTTTCGCCCTCGCCGAGCGGATGGGAGAACTTGAGGCCGTGAACCCGGCCCCACGTCCAGCCGGAGGGATCGGGGCCGTAGCGCTGCTCGAGCTCGTCGAGCGCGGCCGCGAGCGACTCGAGGGCTAGCTCGTCCCAGGAGCGGCCGCCGATCAGCTCCGTGTCGCCCTCGTCCCAGAGCTCGATCAGCCGGGCCTGGAAGCGCCAGGGCGAGGACACCATCGGCGTGAAGCCGAGCTGTGAGCGGGAGCGCCAGCGCTCGGCGTAGTCCGGGTCGCCGATCACGGCCTCTGAGACGGCGCGGGCGAAGTGCGCGGTGAACGCGGCGTAGATCGTGCCGGCCACGGTGTCGGGGCCGAGCCGGTGGTCCCAGCTCTTCAGCCGCTCGATCGCCCGCACCTCGCGCTGGCCCGGCGGGCGCAGCCGGGCGAGCCGGTGGGCGGTCTGCTCGCCGGGGATGGAGTGGAGGTCGAGCTGGATCTGCGCGAAGTGGTCGAGCGAGTGCCTCTCGCGCTCGGCGAGCAGCTGCTCGATGCGCGCAGCGCGATAGCCATCGAGGTATTCGCTCGTGATGTGGTGGGGGTAGTCGTCCGGCGCGATGCGGTTGTTCGCGGTTACGAGCACCCCGCCCGGCGGGTTCACCATCTCGGGGAGCTCGTCATAGGGGATGTAGCCGTCCCACTCGTACTCGCCGCTCCAGCCGGGCTTGGGCAGGTCGGGACAGCCGCCGCGGCGGATCGGGATCTTGCCGACCAGCTTGTAGCCGATATTGCCCGAGTCGTCTGCCCACACCAGGTTCATCGCGGGCACGCTGTAGTCGCGGAAGGCGTCCACGAGGTCCTGGCCGGTGCGGAAGGCTCCGGCGTCCACGCCGGTGCTGCTGATCATGGGCTCCTTGATCGCGGTCCACGCGAGCGCGAGCGGCTGGTGGGTCTTGGCCGCGAGCACGTCGGTGACCACGGGACCGTGGTGTGTCTCGCGCACCTCGAGCGGCTCGGCCTTGCCTCCGCGGACCGCGATCTCCTCGCGGTGAACCGTGACGGGCCGCCACTCGCCCTGGAACTCGTACTCCGGCCCGTTCGCTCCCTCGCGTATGCGCTCCACGAACAGGTCCTGAACGTCCGCCATCACGTTGGTGAAGCTCCAGGCCACGTGCCGCGTCTGGCCGATCACGAGGCCCGGGAAGCCCGGCATCGACCCGCCGCGGAGCTCCAGCTCGGGGGTGGCGACCTCGATCGTGTACCAGCTGTCCGGCATGCTCGTGGTGATGTGAGGATCGCCGGCGAGCAGCGGCATCCCGGTTACGGAGCGCTCGCCGGACACGGCCCAGTTGTTCGAGCCGGCGGGTTCGAGCGACCAGCCGATTGCATCGCGCACCTCGGCGATCTGCTCGACGAGGTCGAGCCCGCCGCCCGACCAGGCCACGCCGGGGTCCATCACGAGCGGGCTGCCGTGCGGGTACTGCGGCTCGAGCCGCGCGGCCTTCTCGGCGCCGACCTTCGCCACGAGCTCCGCGCGGAAGAGCTCGGTCTCCATGTTCGTGGAGAAGCCGAGCGCGATGATCTTGCGCACCACGAGGCTGTCCTGGAGGGTCCAGGGCTCGGGGTCGAGACGCAGCAGCTGGTGCTCGAGCGGCGCTGCGGGTGCGGCTTCGATGGCCGCGTTCACGCCGGCCGCGTACGCCGTGAGGACCTCGGCATCGCGCTCCGAGAGGACCTCGATCTCCTTCTCGGCGAACCGGCGAAGGCCGAGCGTGCGCATGAGGCGGTCGATCTGCAGCCCTTCCGCGCCGGCGAACTCGGCCACCCGGCCGGCGCCCACGCGGCGGTAGAAATCGAGCTGCCAGAGGCGGTCCTGCGCATGGGCGAATCCCTGCGCGAAGCAGAAGTCCGGCGTTGAGCGAGCCTCGATGCGGGCCACGCCGCGGGCGTCGCGCTCGAGGCTGACCGTGGCCTCCACGCCGCGGACGCGGATGCGCCCCTGCGTCTTCGGCAGTGGGCGGCGGAGGAGCTGGTACCAGAGCCCGGCCGAGCCGGCGGCGGCGAGGACGCCGGCGATGGCGGCGGGTGCAGGTCGGCGAGCGGCCATGGCGGCCGATTCTGGCATTTCCGTCCGCCCTCCGGCCTACCGTCGTCAGGTCCACCATGCAAACGCTCTGGCTACTGCTCGGAATGCTGCTCGGCGGCGGAGCCGTCTGGCTCTTCATGCGCGCGCGCGTAAAGGGCGAGGACCGCTTCGAGGCGCTGGCCTCCCGCGCCCTGCGCGATTCCAGCGAGTCCTTCCTCCAGCTCGCCAAGACCGAGCTGGGCCAGCATCACATCACCTCGCGGGAGGAGCTCGAGAAGCGCCAGCGCGCGGTCGAGCAGATCGTGAAGCCGATCGCGGAGTCGCTTGCGAAGGTGGACGGGAAGCTCGAGCTGCTAGAGCAGGCGCGTCGCGAGTCTTACGGGAGCCTGACGGCGCACCTGCGTTCCGTGACCGAGACGCAGGAGAAGCTGCGCACCGAGACGGCGAACCTCGTCACGGCGCTGCGCTCGCCGCACACGCGCGGCCGCTGGGGTGAGATCCAGCTGCGCCGCGTGTGCGAAATGGCGGGGATGATCGAGCGCTGTGACTTCATCGAGCAGTCGAGCCTCGAGTCCGACGCCGGGCGCCTGCGGCCGGACGTGGTGGTGCAGCTGCCCGGCGGCAAGAACGTGGTGGTGGACGCAAAGGCGCCGCTCGAGGCGTACCTCAGCGCCGTCGAGGCCACCGATCCCGATCAGCGCGCCGCGCATCTCCAGGCGTACGGGCGGCACGTGCGCGACCACGTGACGAAGCTGAGTCAGAAGGCGTACTGGTCGCAGTTCGAGTCGTCGCCCGAGTTCGTCGTGATGTTCCTGCCGGGCGAGGCGCTGTTCAGCACGGCGCTCGAGCAGGTGCCGGGGCTGATCGAAGAGGGCGTGGCGCAGAAGGTGCTGATCACCACGCCCACTAGCCTGATCGCGGTGTTGCGGGCCGTGCACTACGGCTGGCGGCAGGAGAAGGTTGCCGAGTCGGCGCGCGCGGTGAGCGAGCTCGGCCGCGAGCTGCACGGGCGGCTCGGGACGCTCGTGGGTCACTTCATGAAGCTCGGGCGCTCACTCGAGACGTCGGTGAAGGCCTATAACGAGACGGTCGGGTCGCTCGAGAGCCGGGTGCTAGTCACGGCGCGGAAGCTCTCCGAACACGGTGCGGCATCGGGTGGGCCGGAGCTGCCCGAGCCCCAGCAGGTGGAGAGCGCGCCGCGCACGGTGCAGGCGGTCGAGCCCGATGAGGCGGAGATCAACGTGCGCCGCCTCCCGAAGCAAGCGGCCGGTTAAGGCGTACGATCGCGGCTGACGGTTTGGCCGCGTACAGAGGGAGGACCAGATGCCGGATCGTGTCTTGACGAGCCACGCAGGCAGCCTGCCGCGCCCGGAGGAGCTCGTTCAGCTCAACCAGCTCCGCGGACGGGGCGAGCTGGACGACGAGGAGGGCTACCTCCGGAAGCTCTCGCAGGCGGTGACCGACGTGGTGGCGCGGCAGCGCGAGATCGGCATCGACATCGTGAACGACGGCGAGTACGGCCACTCGATGGGCGCCCGCTACGACTACGGCTCGTGGTGGACCTACGTCTTCCCGCGCCTGAGCGGCCTCGAGCTGGTGGAGGCGGAGCTGCGCGAGATCCCGCAGGCCAAGCCGAAGGAGGGCGAGCTCGCGCTCGGCAGCTTCGCCGACCGGCGGGACTGGAACATGTTCGGCGAGGCGTACGGCGATCCGACCGCCGGCGTGGCGCTGCCGAATCCGCCCACCGCCGCGCCGGTGTGCCGCGGCCCGATCAGCTACATCGGCCAGGAGGCGGTGCAGCGCGACATTGCGAACTTCAAGGCGGCGCTCGAGGCGGCCGGCCTCGAGGACGGCTACATGAACGCGGTGGCGCCCGGGAGCTGCGGCCGCTTCGCGAACGAGTACTACGAGGACGACGTGGAGCTGATGTACGCCTGCGCGGACGCGATGCGCGAGGAGTACCAGGCGATCATCAACGCGGGCCTGATGCTGCAGCTCGACGACCCCGCCATAGCGGAGAACTGGGACCAGATCGTGCCGGAGCCGAGCGTGGAGGACTACAGGCGCTTCACGATGCTGCGCGTGGAGGCGCTCAACCACGCGATCCGCGGGCTGCCGACCGAGCGCATCCGGTTCCACCTCTGCTGGGGGAGCTGGCATGGACCGCACGTGACCGACATCCCGATGAAGGACATCGTCGACGTGATGCTCGCGGTAGGCGCCGGGGCCTACTCGTTCGAGGCGGCGAACGTTCGCCACGAGCACGAGTGGAAGGTGTGGCGGGACGTGAAGCTGCCGGAGGGCAAGAAGATCCTCCCCGGCGTGGTGAGCCACTCCACGAACGTGGTTGAGCACCCGGAGCTCGTCGCGGAGCGGATCATGCGCTTTGCGGACGGCGTGGGGGCGGAGAACGTGGTGGCGTCCACCGACTGCGGGCTCGGGGGCCGCGTGCATCCGCAGATCGCGTGGGCGAAGCTCGAGTCGCTCGCGGAGGGCGCGCGGCTGGCGAGCGGCGTGGCGGGGTGATCGCGGCGGACCAGACGATTCCGGTGCCGGAGCCCGAGCTGCGGCCGGAGGACATGGTCGCGCGGGCGCGGGCCCTCGTGCCGCTGCTGCGAGAGCAGCAGGACGAGTCGGAGCGGCGCGGCTACTACTCGGAGGAGATCCACCGGCGTTTCGTGGACGCGGGCTTCTCCCGGATCCTCCAGCCGCGCTGTTTCGGCGGCTATGAGTTCGACTGGGAGACGTTCCTGCGCACGATGGTCGAGATCTCCACGGGCGACCCCGGCGTGGGCTGGTGCCTCACGCTGGGATCGAGCCACGCCGCGATGGTGGCGAGTCACTTCCCCGCGGACGTGCAGGCCGAGATGTTCGCTCCCGACGGCGACTTCCGCTGTCCGCACCCGGTGGCGCCCACCGGTGAGGCCACGCGGGAGGAGGGCGGCTACCGGCTCAGCGGCCGCTGGCCGTACGCGTCCGGCGTGCCGTACGCGACGTGGGTGTTCGCCCCCGGCATCATCGATGGGGAGGCGCCCGTGCCGCACGTGTTCGCCGTGCGCCGCGACGACATCACGATGCTGGACGACTGGGGCGACGGCAATGTGCTCGGCATGAACTCGAGCGGCTCGAACACCTATGTGATCGAAGACCTGTTCGTGCCGGAGCGTTTCGTCGTGCCGTTCAACTGGTTCGACCCGCCGTTCCCGAGCAACGGCGTGAAGGTGCATGGCAATCCGATGTACATCGGCCGCATCGGCGGTCCGTACCACGCGTCGCTCGTGGCGACGATGGTGGGCGCGGCGCGTGCCGCGCTTGACGAGTTCGGCGGGCCGATCTTCGAGCGGACCACCACGTTCCATCCGCAGGTGCCGCGGCGGGAGTTTCACGAGGACCAGCGGGTGTACGGTCTCGCCACCGCGATGACCGACGCCGCCGAGACGGTGCTCTACGGCTTCGCCCGCGAGTACCTGGAGGTGGCCACGAAGGCGGTGGAGAGCGGCAAGCCGATCGAGCTGGCGCAGGACGCCCGCTGGTGGGCGATGCTCCAGCAGGCCGGCGGCCTGGCCGCGGGCGCGGTGGAGACGCTGATGTACCGCTCCCCGCCGAGCACCTCCGGGCGCGGTCAGCGGATGGGTCGCTACTTCCGCGACGTGACGACCTACCGCCAGCACGTGTCCGCGCAGCAGGACGACTTCGCTGTGCGCAACACGAAGCTCTACTTCGGCCTGTCCGAGCGCTGGCTGTTCTGACCTAGCGGCTGACCATGCCGGCCAGCGCCTCGGCCGCTTCGAGCACCGCGGCGCGCGCGTCCTCCGGCTCGAGCACGGCGGCATCGCCGGCCTCCTCGAGGATCGCGCGGGCGAGCCAGTCGTGGCCGGCGAACTGGATCTCGACGATCACCGCGCCGTCCTTCAGCTCGTCGATCACGCGCTTGTCCTCGCGTGCCCAGCGCGCGCGCTCGGGCGCGAACCACACGCGGCAGGGCTGCGACTCGGGCACCTCGTCGGTGCGCGTCCACTCCGGCACGTCCGGCTTGAGCTCGGGGCGCGGCTCGAACGACTCGCCCGTGATCCGCGCTTCCTTGATCCGGTCGAGCCTGAACGTGCGGCTGTCGTTCTTTGCCGGGTCCCAGGAGTGGATGTACCAGCCCTTGTTGCCGTTGTAGAGGAGGTAGGGCTCGATCCGCCGCCCGGCGGTGACCTCGTCCTCGTCCTCCTTGTAGTAGTCGATCTCGAGCACCCGGTGCTCGGCGATCGCGGCGCTCACCACGCGGGCGATCTCGGAGTCGTCGCCCATCGCGCTCGTGATCCGCAGGCCCTCCTGCGCCGGGTCCTCACCCAGCGCGTCCACGATCTTCTCGCGCGCGGACGCGAGCGACCCCTCGGGTACGTGCTCGCCGATGAAGTCGATCGCCGCCACGAGCGCCTTGGCCTCCAGCGGCAGAAGGCGGGCGGGCTGCGCGAAGTTGTCCCCGTACGGCTCGGGATCCACCTCGATCGAGTCGCCGTGGATCTCCGCGTAAAGCACGTAGCTGCCTCCGCCGAAGTTCACGACGTTCAGCACGTCGATGTCCTCGCGCAGCTCCTCGTCGCTCACCTGGAGGCTCTCGCACACCCGCTTCACGTCGAGGAGGTCGTTGTTGCGCGCGGCTTCGATGAGGATGCCGGCGAGGGTGACGAGGCGGGCGAAGCGCTCGGGGCGGATCGGCGTCTCGCGCTTGCCGTTTGCGTCGGTCAGGTCCTCCTCGGGCTGCGGCTTCTTCTTCGCCGGAGCCGCGAGCTCCGGTCCCTGCGTGTGCAGCTCGATGATCCGCGAGAGCCGCTCGGCGGCTTCCTCGGCGAGCTCCGGCGGATCGAGGATGCGCGCGTGCTCACGCATGCCGAGCACCCAGGACACGATCGCGCGCGAGTCCGCGTACTCGGTCTCGAAGATCACGCCATCGCCGTCCGGTGCCGGCTCGCTCTTGCCGGCGTGGCCGATGTGGCGCATCACGTACCAGTCGATCTTTCCCGAGATCCAGATGCGGGCCGTGCCCACGCTCTCGCCGAGCTGCCAGTGGCTGCGGGTGGCGTAGACGCGAGGGTCGAAGTCCTGGGGCGGCGGGAAGTCGTGCTCGGCCTTGGACGAGTAGCCCACCTTGCCGCGGATTCGGCTCAGCCGGAACACGCGGACGGCGTCGCGCTCGTGCGAGCGGCCGACCAGGTAGTACTGGCCGTTCTGGAAGAGCAGGTGGTACGGGTCGACCTTGCGCGACTCCACCGCGTCGCGTCCCATCGTGTAGTAGTCGAAGAGGATCGTCTTGCGGCGGAAGATCGCCGTCTCGATCTTCGAGAGACGCTGCGACAGCTCGCGCCCGCCCGCGCCGGCGGTGAGACCGAGCGCGACCGAGCGCTGCTCGGGCGAAGCAAGGGGCGACGGCTTGCCCCACGAGAGCTGCTGGAGCGCCAGGCGCAGCGGCTCCGCATAGGCGAACTCGCCATCGAGCAGCGACAGGAGCGTGCGCAGCGCGCCGAGCTCGGAGTCCGTGAACTCGATCGAGCGCAGGTAGAAGTTCTCGGGCGGCAGCGAGTAGTTCTCGGCCTCGTAGTAGCCCTCGGCCGGCTTGTCGACCTTCAGCTCGATGCCGAGCGACTCGAGCTCGGCGCGGTCGGCATAGAAGCGACGCGCGAACGCGTCGTCGTTCATTCCTGAGTACCCCTCAACCTCCCGCTTGATCTCGAGCGCCGTGACCGGCCGCCGCTCTGCCATGAGGAACGAGATCAACGAGAGCTGACGGATCAGCTTCTCGGTGTCCTTCGCCATCCCCCAGCAGCATATGAGGCCGAGCCCTCCGGCAGGACGAGCCGTACCCCGCTGGGTACGACGAATTCGCGCTGTTTGCGAGTTTGTGGCGGAGCGGGTGCTACGCGGCCTCGCGGGAGGCGAAGTAGGCGGAGCCGCTGAGCGCCCGGTCGAAGCCCGACCAGCGCTCGCCGTCGGCGAGGCTCTTCTCCAGCCTGTCGAAGCTGCCCAGCTTGCCGCCGAGGTTGTCCACCATGTGCACGAGCGTGGCCTCGCGCGTGCACGGGACCACGGGGCTGCCGTGCTCGAGCTGGCCGTGGTGGGAAAGGATGATGTGGAGGAGCCCCTCGGCGGTATGGGCCGGGAAGCCCTCGATCTGCTCGATCTCGCTCCGCACGAGGTAGTAGCCGAGAGCGATCTCACCCTGGAGCTTGCCGGCGTCGGTGAGCTCGATGGCGCCGTTCTCCACCGCGTACGCCTCGATCTTCCCGATGTCGTGCAGCAGCGCGCCGGCCACCGCGAGCTCGCGATCGATCTCCGGGAAGGTGCCGCACAGCGAGTGCACGCCCTGCGCGACCGAGAGGCAGTGCTCGAACAGGCCGTGGCGGTAGGCCTGGTGGTAGCGCTTGGCAGCCGGCGCCTCGCGCCAGCGCGACCAGAGCGCTGACCCCTCGCCGAACACGCGCTCGAGCAGCTCGCGCAGGAAGGGGTTGCGCGTCATCCCGACGAGCTCGCGCAGCCCGGCCTCCATCTCCTCGACGGAGCGCACCGGCCCCTCCTCTAGATCACACGTGTCGTATTCGCGCGCCTCCGCGGGACGCAGCGCGCGCACGGTGAGCGACGAGCCGTACTTCGCGTCCACCGAATAGGTGCCGAGCACCCGTATGACGCCGCCCGGGCAGCAGTGCTCGAACAGCTCGTCCACGCGCTCCCACAGCACCGCCTCGACCGCGCCTGTGACGTCGCCGAGCTGGAGCTTGAGGAACGCCTCGCCGTTCTTCTTCTGGCGCCGCGTGCGCTCCCGCACGACGAACACGCTGTCCACCGACTGGCCGTCGGCGAGGTCGCGAACGAAGACCTTCGAGACGCTGAGTGACTGCTGTTCCATGGCCAATCCAAGGTAAAGCGGGACTCGGACGGCACCTGCTCGTTACCCTGCTCGAATGGCGAGCGAGAAGCCAGCCGTGCTGGTGGCCGGCGGCACCGGCGCCCTTGGCGGAGCGGTGCTCGAAGAACTGCTGCAGACGGGCCACCCGGTGACGGCCACGTGGGTGGTGGAGGACGAGCGCGAGCGGGTGGCGCGCGACTTCGAGGGCCACTCGGGTCTCGCCCTCGTGCAGGCCGACCTGATGGACCCCGAGGCCGTGGACGAGGCGGTGGCCGGCATCGACGGTCTCGGCGCCATCGTGAACCTCGTGGGCGGCTTCAGCATGCCCGGGAAGGTGCACGAATCCGACATCGAGGACTTCGACAAGCAGCTCCGGCTCAACCTGCGGCCGGGCTTCCTGCTCGCGCGCGCGGGCATCCCGCGCATGATCTCGAACGGAGGCGGCGCGTTCGTGGGCGTGTCAGCGCGGCCCGCGCTCAACCCGTTCGCCGGCGCGGCCGGCTACATCACCGCCAAGGCGGGGGTGCTCGCGTTCATCAGGGCGCTCGACGCCGAGTACCGCGACGACGGCGTGCGCTGCAACGCGATCCTCCCGAGCGTGATCGACACGGCCGCCAACCGCCGCGCGCAGCCGGACGCGGACCACTCGAAGTGGGTGCCGCCGCAGCAGATCGCGAAGGTGGTCCGCTTCCTGGTGTCGGACGAGTCGGCTCCCACGAGCGGCGCCGCGATACCGGTCTACGGCCGGGCTTAGCTCGCCGGGCGGAGCTCCACCACCTCGCCGCCATCGTCGTCGAGGGCGAAGAGGTGCCGGACGGCTTCGGCATGGCGGAGCGACCCCTGGCCGCGCAGCCGCAGCGCGGGCTCGTGCAGCAGCTTGTTCACGAGCGAGCGGCTGAACGCGTCGAGTGTCGCGCGCTGCTTGGCGTCAAGCCTCCGCCCGGCGCGTTCCAGCTCAGCGCGCCGCAGCTCCTCCGCGCGCGAGTAAAGAGCCTCGACCGTGGGCGCCACGGCGAGCCCAGTTCGCCAGCCGCGGAAGCGCGCCAGCTCTTCGGCCACGATCGCCTCGGCGCGCGCGAGCTCGCGGCGCCGGCCCTCGAGACCCGCCTTGCCGGCGCGGTCCAGATCGTCGATGTCGTAGAGGAGTGCACCACGCAGGCTCGCCACCTCGGGCTCGACGTCGCGCGGCACCGCGAGGTCGATGAGCACGAGCGGGCGCTCGGCGCGCTGCGCCAGCGCCGCCTCCACGTCGCTGTGGCGCACGATCGCGTGCGGAGCGTCGGTGGAGGAGACCACGATGTCGGCGGCCGGAAGCTCCTCCGCGAGCGCGCTGAGCTCGGCGGCCCGACCCCCCAGGCAGCTCGCGAGCGCGCGCGCCGCGGAGAGAGTTCTGTTGATCACCACGAGGTCGCCCACGCCCCGCCGGCGCAGCGCGGCTCCAGTGGACTCCGCCATGCGCCCGGCGCCGACGAGGAGCACGCGGCGGGAGGCGAGGTCGGGAAACGCGCGGCGGGCGATGTCGACCGCGACGGAGGACACAGAGGTCGGACCGTCGGCGATGCGTGTCTCGCGCCGCAGCCGCCCACCCGCAGCGGCCGCCTGGCGGAACAGTCGCTCGAGCAGCGAGCCGAGCGCGCCTTCCTCGGCCGCGAGCGCGGCCGCCGTCTTCACCTGGCCCTGCACCTCGCTCTCGCCGAGCACCATCGAGTCGAGTCCGCCGGCGAGCCGGAAGAGATGGCCTGCCGCGGCCTCCTCGTACAGCGCGTACTGCGCGCACGCGAGCTCCGCGGCCGAGATCCGGCTGCACGCCACGAGCGCCTCGGCGGCGGCACCGCGCGCGTGGTCCGCATCCTCGGACACCACGTACACCTCGGTGCGATTGCAGGTGGACACGGCGGCCGCCTCGGCCACGCGAGGGTCGCGCATCAGCCGCCGCAGGAGAGCGCGCACGCCGTCGGCGTCGAGCGCCGCCTTCTCGCGCTGCGCCACGGGGGCGGTGCGGTGGGAGAGGCCGACCGCCGCGAGGTGCGCGCTCATCGCGGTTCCTCCTCACGCGCGCGCGAGAGCGAAGCCAGCTCCCGGCGCACGCGCGCGCTGCGCGCGACCATGATCGACCCGTACGTGACCAGCAGGACGGCGAACACGGCGTAGGCGCCGAGCACGTACTTGATCGCCTCGTGCGCCGGCATCAGCTCACCTCCGCGAGCCGCTGCCGCCGCGCTCGCCTCAGTTCCCCCGAGGCCTCCTTCGCCGCGATCTCGATTCGCCAGAGCGTGACGTAGAGCAGCGCGATCGCCCCAAGCGCCGCCACGAACGCGAGCCGCATCGAGCCCGGCATGTGCCCGCCGGTGGCGGAGAGCACGCGCGGATGCGTGAACGCCTGGGCGAGCCGCACCGCGACGAAGTTCAGCGGCACGAAGGCCCCCGCGATCACGGCGAACACGGCCGCGTAGCGCGCCTGGCGCTCCGGATCCTCGATCGAGAAGCGAAGCGGCTGGTAGCAGCAGTAGAGCAGGAAGATGATCAGGAACGAGACGAGCGTGGGCTCGCTCCACACCCACCAGTGGCCCCACGCCGCCCGGGCCCAGATCGAGCCGCTGCCGAGCACCGCCACCGCGAACACGATCGACAGGTGGATGGCCACGTACGAGCGCACGTCCCAGCGGCGGTCGCCGGTCCGGAGGTACTTCACCGCCATGAGCGCCGCCGCCATGAAGCCGCACAGAGCGACGATCGCGAGCGGCACGTGCAGGTAGAAGATCTTCTGCACGAGGCCCTGATCGGCGTCAGTGGGCGCGTATGCGAAGACGAGGGCGAAGGCCGCCGCAAGTGCGGCCACCGACGCCATCGTCATTGCCCGGATGGAACTCACAGCGACTTCAGGTACTGGACGAGGTCGCTCTTCTGCCGCGTGCTGAGGTTCAGCCCGAAGCAGCTGTTGTAGTGGTCCACCACCTGGCCGAGCGTCTGGAACCGGCCGTCGTGGTAGAAGCCGCCCTTCGCGTGCGACCAGAGGCCGCGCAGCGGGGTGGTCCTGTACATGTGGGTCGGAGAGCGATCCGCCTGGAAGGAGTCCGTGCAGATCTCCGACGGCTTGTGCAGGTTGTTCCCCGGGTCGGTGAAGTTCGGCGGCACGTGGCAGCTTGCGCACTTGCCCTGGCCGTCGAAGATCGCCTTCCCTCGCCTCGCGGCAGCCCTGTTGAAGCTGTGCTTCGGCGGCTTGGGCGGCTGCAGGCTCAGCTCGTAGTACTGGAGTGCCGGCAGCACGGGCGTGACCAGGTCGTGCGTCACGTGCACGTGGCCGAAGTTGTTCTTCGCCGCGATCGGGAACTGATTCGGGTCATCCAGCCGGGCGTCCGTGAAGTTGCCCTGCCCATGCATCTCGAGCACGGCCACGAACGCGTTCCAGTAGGGGATCGAGCCCCACCCGGTGTAGGTGTGGAGGTTCACGCCCTGGAGGCCGAACGCCGGCGGAATCAGCGTGGCACCGGAGGTGCCGTTCGGCTGGAACGCCTTCCCATCCATGAACAGCTCCGCGTCGAACTTGCCGGGCCCCCAGCTCGCCAGCACCTTCTTCACCGTGGCCTCGTCCGCGCCGAGCACGTTCTCCACCGGCTTGAGGTTGGGAGCGAGGGACACGATCGCGCCCACGTTGAGGTCGCGGTTTGGCCAGCCGTCGAGCCGCTTGCCGATGCCGGGCGCGAACGAGTTGTTCACCGTCGAGTGGCACACCGCGCAGGTGAGGCCGACGGAGCGCAGCGACCCGTTGTGGTTGAACTTGCCCCGCACGCCCACGACCGCGTTCAGCTTGAGCAGAGCCAGCGTGGTCTTCGGGTCGTTCAGGTTGACCTTGCCCTTCTTGATGGCCTTCACCACCGCCTTGGGAAGGGCTGTGGCGTCCACCTTCAGGCCGGCGCCGAGGGCCGCCTTGGGCGACAGGCCGGGACCGACACCGCCGTTCTTCGCGCCCTCGATCGCCTTCTCGAGCTGGAGCGCCCCGGTCCAGAACTGCTCGTCGCCGAAGGTGTCGAAGCGGAACACGCGCTTGCCCTTCTCATACAGCTTCACGTCGGCTGCGGGCACGCGCGCACGCGCGTGCTTCGTGCGCGTCTTCGAGATCGCGCTCACGTTGAACAGCAGCGCGCCCATCAGCATCAGCACGCCTGCCACCGGTAGGAACTTGAGGGCCCTCACAAACGCTCTCGACATCTCTCCTCCTGCGGACCGCGACCTTTATTTGACAACCAGCGGAGGATTTATATACAGTTTTCGTGACTTTTGTCAAGGAGCACGGAGGAAGGCCTGTGGACCCCAGAAGGAAGCGCAGGACGCGGTTGGTGGTGGCTTTGAGCGCGGCGCTGATGCTCGCGGGCGGGCTCATCTACACGAGCTTCAGTGCGGCGAGCGACGCCCGGACGCCCAGTCAGCTCCTGCGCTCCGCGCAGTCGGGCCGCTCGTATCAGCTCACGGGGAAGGTGCTGCCCGGGTACCGGGTGCGCGGCGACGAGCTCGACTTCCGCGTGCGCGACCGGAACGGAACGGCGTCGGTGCCGGTGCGCTACACGGGCGAGATCCCGGATCCGTTCAAGACGGGACGCGAGGTGATCGTCACGGTGACGCCGTCCGCCGGCGGCTCCTTCATCGGCAAGCGAGACTCGCTGATCACCAAGTGCCCGTCCAAGTTCAGCGCCTCGAAGGGGACCTGAGGTGATGACGCTCGGCCGAGCCTGCCTGGTCCTCGCGCTCGCGATAGCGCCGGCTGGCGCGCTCGCGTCCATCTACGGCGGCGTGTGGCGGAAGCGCGAATGGGTGGCCGTAGGCAGGCGCTCGGTGTATGCGCTGGCCGCGGTGCTCACCGTGGCGTTCGCCGTGCTCGAGGCGGCGTTCCTGCGCTCTGACTTCTCCTTCGAGGTGGTGACCACCCACTCGAGCATCGCTACGCCGTTCTTCTACAAGGCGGCCGCGATGTGGTCCTCGCAGGAGGGCTCGCTGCTTCTGTGGATGTGGCTGCTGTCGCTGTGGTCGAGCCTCGTGCTCTTCCTCACGCGCAACACGCTGCGCGAGCTCGCGCCCTACGCCACCGCGGTACTGCTCGGGTTCGCCACCTTCTTCGGCGCGCTCGTGGTGTTCCTCGCCAACCCGTTCCAGCTGCTCGACCCGGCACCGGCCGACGGCACCGGCCTCCAGCCGCTCCTGCGCCACCCGAGCATGATGATCCACCCCCCGATGCTGTACTCGGGGTACACGCTGTTCACGGTGCCGTTCGCCTTCGCGATCGCGGCGCTGATCACGCGTCGCACCGACGCCGCCTGGATCCGCGCCACCCGCCGCTTTGGCCTCGCGGCCTGGTGCTTCCTCGGGATCGGGATCCTGATCGGCGCGCGGTGGTCGTGGTCCGAGCTCGGCTGGGGCGGCTACTGGGCGTGGGACCCGGTGGAGAACGCGGCGCTGATGCCGTGGCTCGCGGGCACCGCATTCCTGCACTCGTTCATGGTGCAGGAGAAGCGCGGGCTCCTGAAGCTGTGGAACGTGTCGCTCGTACTGGGCGCGGGGATCCTCGCGATCCTCGGCACCTTCCTCGTGCGCTCGGGGATCCTGCAGTCGATCCACGCGTTCGGCGGCTCCACGCTCGGCAAGCCGTTCCTCGGCTTCATCGCGCTGCTCGTGCTTGGCTCGGTGGCGCTCGTCACGTCGCGGCGCGAGCACCTGCGCTCGCCCGAGGCACGCTCCTACTCGCCGCTGTCGCGGGAGTCGATCTTCCTGCTCAACAACGTGCTGCTCGTCGGCCTCTGCTTCGTGATCTTCTGGGGCACCTTCTTCCCGCTCATCTCCGAGGCGGTGACGGGCAACAAGGCGAGCGTGGGGCCTCCGTGGTTCGACCGCTACACCGTGCCACTGGCAATCGCGCTCGTGTTCATGTCGGGGCTCGGGCCGCTGATGGCATGGCGGAAGACCACGTTGTCGGGCGCGCGGCGCAGCCTGCAGGCGCCGGTGTTGTTCGCGCTGGGCGTGGTGGTGGCTCTGCTCGCGCTCGGCGTGCCTGCCTCGAAGCCGTCGGCGCTGGCGTTGTTCGCGGGCGCCGCGTTCGCGCTCGGCTCGGTGGCGCAGGAGATCTACCGCGGCGTGAGGGTGCGGCGGGCGACTACGAGCGAGGCTCCGCCGCGCGCCCTCGTGTCCGTCGTTCGCCGCAACCGCCGGCGCTACGGCGGCTACATCGTGCACGCGGGCATCGCGCTGCTGTTCGTGGGAGTGGGCGCGTCCGCCGCGTTCCAGCACATCCGCGACGTGCGGCTCTCGCCCGGACAGAGCGCGCGCATCGGCGGCTACGACGTGCGCTACCTGCGCGCCACGAGCAGCGTCTCACCGGAGAAGGTGGTGCTCGGCGCGGTGCTCGACGTGTCGAAGAGCGGCAAGCACGTGACCACGCTGCGCACCACCCGCGGCTACTACCCGAGCTCCGATCCCACCGCGGGGCCGGTGGGCCAGTACTTCGACGGAGACTCCACCACCGAGGTCGGGCTGAAGGCCGGGCTGCGCCGTGACATCTGGACAGCGGTGCAGCCCGACGTCGGCGCGATGCAGAGGATGATCGACGGGATCGACAAGCGCTTCCCGCTCGCTCAGGGCGATACGCAGCGCTTCCTGCTCAGTGCCGTGGCGCAGCGATACGCGCTCGCGCCGCCGCCCGCGGTGTTCCGGCTGATCGTCTCGCCGATGGTGGAGTGGATCTGGCTCGGCGGCATCGTGCTCGGCCTTGGCGGGCTGATCGCGATCTGGCCGCCGCCCGGCGCGCGGCGGCAGCGTGCTCCCGCCACGTCGTGGTCGGCCCGCCTCGGGCGCGAGCTCTCGAGGGCCTGAGGTGCAACTCTTCCTCGTGATGCTCGTGATGTGCGGCGCGATGGCGCTGATGGTGTCTCCGCTGTACTCGAAGCGGCGTGCGGGCCGTGGGCAGGATCCGGAGGAGGCGGCCCTCGAGGCGGCGCGCGACGCGAAGTTCCGCGAGATTCGCGACGCCGAGCTGGACTTCCGTACCGGCAAGCTCTCGCGCGAGGACTACCGCGCGGTGGACACGGCACTGCGAGCGGAGGCGATCGACCTGCTGCGCCGGCTCGACGCCGTGAGGGGGAAGGGGGCGGCGGCGTGAGGATCGCCGCACTCGCGGTGGCCGCCGCCCTCCTGGCTCTGCTCGCGTACGGCGTGTTCGTGAACCAGCCCAAGCGCGGGATCGACGACGCCCTGGCGGCGGGCAGGCGGCCCGCCGCTCCCGACCTCAGCCTGCCGCGCCTCGGCGGCACTGCGCCGGTGGCCCTGCGTGCGTGGCGCGGGAAGGTGGTGGTGCTCAACTACTGGGCGTCGTGGTGCCCGCCTTGTCGCGACGAGAGCCCGCTGCTCGAGCGCTGGCAGAAGAGGATCGCGCCCCGTGGCGGAACGGTGGTCGGCGTGGACGCTCTCGACGTGACCTCCGACGCGCGGGCGTTCATGCGCCGCTATGGCCTCACCTACCCGATGCTGCGCGACGGCGACGGCCACTCGCAGCAGCGCTTCGGCATCACCGGCTATCCCGAGACCTTCGTGATCGACCGCCGCGGCCGCATCGCCGCGGTGCGCCGCGGCACGGTGGACGACGCGTTCATGACGCGCTCCGTACTGCCGCTGTTGAGGGAGAAGGCATGAGACGGGTCGCGCTGGCGCTGCTGGTCATCCTCGCCGCCCTGCCCGCTGCCTCTGCCTCTGCCGCCTGTCCCAAAGCAAGCCTGCCGGACATCGAGAGCCAGGTGATGTGCCTCGTGTGCGGCGTGCCGCTCAGCCTTGCCGACTCGCCGCAGGCTTCGCGCGAGCGCGACTTCATCAACGGCCTGATCGACAGGTGCGAGTCCCCTCAGCAGATCAAGACGGCGCTGGTGGCGCAGTACGGCCCGCGCGTGCTCGCGCTGCCGAAGGACAGCGGCTTCAACGCCGCGGCGTACATCGTGCCAGTGCTGGCGCTGCTCTTCGGTGCCGCCCTCGCGTTTGTGGCAGTCCGCTGGTGGAGCTCGCACGGGCGCGACCGCGAGCCCGCCGCCCCGGCGCTGGGTCGCGCCGATGCGCGCCGCCTCGAGGCGGAGATGGCGCGCTGGGAACGCTGAATCGTCGCGGCCAATGACTATGGTTGTCTTGATCTCTATTCGGTTCCGTGTACTCAAATGGCTGTACCTGGCGATAAAAGGAGCGACTACCTCGAGCTGATCGCCGATCCGGTGAGACTGCGCGTGGTGCGCTTCCTAGAGCAGAACGAACGCGGCTCCCTGAACGACCTGGCGGAGGCCGCCGGCGTGCACGCGAACACGCTGCGGCCGCACGTGCTCGAGATGGAGGAGGCCGGCCTCCTGGTCGCGGAGCGGCGCGTGCTGCCGAGCCGTCGCGGGCGCCCCGGGATCGACTACAAGCTCTCGCCCGGCTGGCGGGGCGCGGGCACGGACTTCCTCGGCATCGCGGAGCTGCTCGCCGCGGCGCTCGGACGGGTGGGGCTCGACGCCGATCGGCTGCGCGCCGTGGGCGAGGAGTGGGGCCGCTACCTGGTGGGCCGGCCGGGGAGCTACGACATGGAGGACGAGCTGCCGCGCGTGCTCGGCCGCCTCGGCTTCGAGGCGAGCGTGAGTGGCGGCAGGCTCCAGCTTCGCCGCTGCCCCTGCTCGACGGTGGCGCCGGACCAGCCCGAGATCATGTGCATGCTTGCCGAGGGCGTGATCCAGGGCGCCCTGGCGGCGGCGGGCTCGAAGCGCACCGCCACCGGCTTCGACCACGACGCCGAACGCCGGCGCTGCAGCGCGAAGCTCGCGGTGCCGAAGTAGCGCTCAGGCGGTTTCGAGCGCCATCGCCGCCTCCGGCTCTTCCACCGGCGCCTCGCGCCGCGGCGGGATGCGCGGCAGCACCACGGCGGCCACGATGGCCATCGCTGCGGCCATGAAGGCGGTGATGAGAAAGCCACGGTCGTAGCCCGCGGTGAGCGCGCTGGGCACCGAGTGGCCGCCCGCGCGCAGCAACCCGGCGGTATGGCTGGTGGCCACGGTGACGAGAGCCGCCAGCCCAACGGCCGCCCCGATCTGGCGTGAGCTGTTGATCAGCCCGGAGGCGAGACCGGCGTCGCGCATCTCCACGCCGGTGGTGGCGCTCATGGTCATGGGGACGAAACAGGACGCGCACCCGAGCACCGTGACGAGTGCCGGCACCACGAAGCTCATCGCGGTGAGGCGCGTGTCGAGCTGCGCGAGCCAGAGGCTGCCGGCCGCGCCGATCAGCGGACCGCAGATCAGAATCGTCCGCGGGCCGAGGCGTCCCGTGAGGCGGCCGGAGATCATCGAGGAGACGAACGCGCCGGCGGTGGGGATCAGCAGCAGCACCCCCGCGTGCAGCGGCGAGTAGCCGTTCACCTGCTGCAGGTAGAGCGACATGAAGAAGATCTGGCCGGCGATGAGCCCGCCGAGCAGGAACCCGATCGCGTTCGCGCCGGAGAGCGCGCGGTTGCGGAAGATGGCGAGGGGCACCATCGGGTCCGCGGCCCTCAGCTCGATCGCCACGAAGCCGGCGAGGATGACGAGCGAGAGCGCGAGCAGCCCGATCGTGTGGAGCGATCCCCACGCATGCGTGTCCGTGGTGACCATCGCGTAGATGAACAGCGCAAGGCCGCCGGTGACCGTCACTGTGCCGGGGATGTCGAGCGTGCGACGCGGGCCTTCGCGCCGTAGCTCCTCGAGCGTGCCGAGCGACGCGAGGAACAGCGCGGCGCCGATCGGCACGTTCACGAACAGCACCCAGCGCCAACCGAGCACATCCGTGATCAGCCCGCCCGCCACCGCTCCGAAGGCGCCGCCGGTCGCGGCCACGGCTCCCCACGCCGTGAGCGCCCGCGTTCGCGCCGCGGGCTCGACATAGGTGGTGGTGATGAGGCTGAGCGTGGCCGGTGCGAGCACGGCCGCGCCCAGTCCCTGCACGGCGCGCGAGGCCACGAGCATGCCGCCGCTCTGCGCCAGACCGCCTGCGAAGCTCGACACGCTGAACACCGCGAGCCCTGTGAGGAACGCGCGGCGGCGCCCGTAGATGTCCGCCGCTCGCCCGCCGAACAGAAGGCAGCCTCCGAACACGAGCGTGTACGCGTTGACGATCCACTGCTGCCCCGCGGGCGTGAGGTCGAGCGCGCGGCGCATGGCCGGCAGCGCGACGTTCACGATCGAGATGTCGAGCACGACCATGAACTGCGCGAGGCACGCGATCACGAGGACCGCGCCTCCGGGAGCCTGGGCGACGCGCGAACGGACCATTACCCTCCGAAGATAATGGACCGCCCTGGCCCTGCTTAGGAGGAGGAGAGCGAATGGACTCGAAGCGCGCCGTGACCCTGCTGATCGCCGTGACGGCCTGCCTTGCGGCCGTGCCCGCGGCCGGCGCCGCGAAGGTCAAGGTGCGGTTTGAGCGCATCGGCGGGTTCCACTCGCCCGGCACGCCCGCGAAGTACAACCGAGTGGGCATTCTCAAGACGGGCTCGCCCAAGGCGAAGAACGTCCTCGTGCTCAGCCCCGGCACCTCGGCGAGCGCGGCGTACTTCGAGCCGCTCGCCAAGGACATCGTCGCGCGCGCGAAGGGCTGGCAGGTGTGGGCGGTCGAGCGGCGAGAGAACCTGCTCGAGGACCAGTCGATGCTCGACAAGGCCAAGCGGGGCAAGGCCACGGGGCAGCAGCTCTTCGACTACTACCTCGGCTGGCTCACCAACCCGAACGTGAAGACGCACTTCAAGTTCATCCCGGATACGAGCGTGCAGTACGCGAAGCAATGGGGGATGAACACTGAGATCCGCGACCTGCGGAAGGTGGTGCTGCGCGCCGAGCGGCTGGGCGGCCACGTGGTTGTGGGCGGGCACTCGCTGGGCGGCACGATCGTGACGGCGTACGCCACCTGGAACTTCGGCGGCAAGGCCGGTGCGAAGGGGCTTTCCGGCCTCGTGTACGACGACGGCGGGTCGAACACCACGCCGGTGACGGCCGCGCAAGCGCAGCAGTCGCTGCAGAATCTTCAGAGCGGATCTCCGTGGCTCGCGTTCGGCGGCATCACCGCGCCGTTCGCCGGGCTGTTCCAGGCCACGGGCTCCACGGGCGCGCTGATCGACCCGAATGGCCCGTCGCTGGGCCAGGCGTTCCCGCTGCTGCCGTCCAACCTCAAGCCGCCCGTGCCGGTGACGAACCTCGCGCAGTTCGGCTACGCGCTCGACGTGAAGACCTCGCCGCCCGCGCTTGCCGCCGCCCAGGCCCACCTCGGTCAGCTCGCCTCGAGCGGCAACCCGCGCGGCTGGAACGGCAAGGGCGCGCTCACGCCGATCAAGCGCTTCGCCCAGATGTTCTCGGGCACCGGGCTGAAGGGCCTGGACGGCACCGCCTGGTACCACCCGCTGCGGCTGACGATCGACGCGGGCGCGGTGGCCAACGGCAACGCGAACCCGGCGCAGAAGGTGCTCGGCGTGCACGCGACGATGGGCCACAGGCTGCCGCGCAACCTGAAGATCTACGCGTTCGGCGCGGCGCTGGGCGGAGCGCGCGTGCCCGCAGCCACGAAGGCGCTCGCGAAGCAGTCACACATCCCGCGACGCAACCTCACGCTGCTCGACCGCGCGTCCACCTATGCGCACAACGATCCCGCCGGCGCGAGTCCCAAGCGCAACCTCTTCCTGAAGAAGCTGGTGGTGTTCCTGCGCGGGATCGGCTAGGACGCCGGTTCGTAGATCGCTATCAGCGTTTCGCCCGCGGGCATCGAGCTCGTGAGGCGCAGCGGCTGTGACGCCGCCGTGCCGTCGAACAGCTTCTTGCCGCCTCCGAGGATCACCGGGAAGATCATCAGGCGGTACTCGTCCACTAGACCGAGTTCGCCCAGCGCCCGGCAGAGCTGAACGCTGCCGTTCACGAGGATGTGGCCCTCTCCCTCATCCTTGATCCGCGCCACGTCGTCCACCGAGATCACGTGGGAGTTGTTCCACTCGGGCTCGCTGAGTGTGCTCGACACCACGTACTTCGGCATGCCGTTGAACTTGTCTGCGAAGTCGCCCTCGCGCGACGGCCACGCTGCCGCGAAGCCCTCGTATGTGGTGCGGCCGAGGAGCAGCGCGTCCGCGCCCATCACCTCGTCGAGCTTGAACTTGTCGCCCTCGGGTCCGCGGTCGAACTGGAACGCCCAACCACCGCGCTCGAAGTCCTCCGCGCCACCCGGGTCCTCAACCACGCCGTCGATCGTCATGAATTGGGAAATCACTAGTTTTGCCATGCCCCTATAGACCGGGGCTCACGGCGGAAGTCATCGGAGCGTCCCGGTAGCGCTCGTGCCCCAGCTCCACGAGCCAGCTTCGGAAGAGACGGTGCACCTCCTCAGGTCCGACCATCGGCTCCTCCGGCGCCTTCAGCTCCACCGGGTGAAGCAGGAACGGGAACGATTGCGTGCCGCCCATCCCGCCGTGCGACCCCACGAGCTCCTCGAAGGCGGCAACCTCGTCCATGTCCTCCCAGTAGGTGCTGTTGACCATGATGTCGGGGCAGTGGGGAAAGCTGTCCGTGCGGCTCACGTGGCGTGCGGCGTTGGGCCCGAAGGGAGCGAGCGGGTCCTCGCCCTCCACCTCGCCCGTGTCGAGGTGGTGGATGCCGGAAGCCCCGATCGCGAGGGCGCCTTGCTCGTCGGAGCGCACGAGCACGAAGCCCACGCCCGGATGCATCACGAGGGCCGGGACGAGTCCCGGATGGAGCGCCTCGATGCGCTCCAGGGTGAGCCGCCCAGGCTCACGCGGGAACGAGATGAGCCCGAGGCAGCCGGACGCCATCACGGAGATCGGCGGCGGGCCCTCCTCGGGCTCCTCCGCCGTCTCGGCCGCACGGCCTCGGGTGGCCACGCGCAGGCCCTTCGACATCACCGAGTCGCCCGACGCTGCCTCCGCCACCGAGGCGCCGAGGAACGCCACGGCCTCGTCGGGCGAGTCGGTCTTGTGGGCCTGCGCCCGCGCGTTCTCGCTGGCCAGCTCCTCCAGGGTGATCCCGTAGCGGTCCTTGAAGGTTGTTCCCTGCGACTGCCCGTGGTCGGCGAGGACGACGAACTTGTAGGGGCGCGGCGCGTGGCGCGCGGCCGCCACGATGCGGCCGATCTGGCGGTCCACCTGCCGCAGGGTGGCCAGCGTCTCGGGACGCTCGATCCCGGAATGGTGCGCCACCTCGTCATAGGCGAGGAACGTGGTGTACGCAACGGGCATGCCGGCGTACAGGTCGGCGATGACCGCCTCCACCTGCAGGTCGCGCTGGATGATCGTGGCCCACGCGCGCATGAGCGAGTAGACGAAGCCGCGGTGGACGCGAGGCTGCACGTCCAGCCGCCGCTGCTGCGCCGCGCTCCACAGCTCGCTCACCACCTCGCGGGTGACCAGGGCGAGCGTGCGCAGCACGTTGTACGGGCTCGCGAAGTAGGCGAAGTAGTCCTGCCCGATGCGGCCCGGGCGGTCGCGCCGGAGCACGGTGCTCATCGTGAGCAGGCTGTGCGGCGCATCTCCGGAGACGATGTTGGCCCGGCTGGCCCCGCCGTCGAATAGCAGGCCGCGGCCATTCGAATGCCGGCGCTCGATCTCCATCGCGTCACGCGGATGGTTCGTCACGATCGGGGCGTCGCGGTCCTTCTCCCACCAGCGGAAGGCGGGCATGTCGAAGTTGTCGCCGTGCAGGAGTCCCGCCTGGCACGCGCCGGTCTGGGATGACCAATCCGTCTCCCAGCGGACCATCGCGTGTGTTCCGTCGCGCACCCAGCGCGCCATGTTCGGCGCGTTGCCGTCGCGCATCGCGCGCATCAGCACGTCGTGGGCGAGGCCGTCGATCTCGAGGAAGAAGAGGCCGGGCACGTTCGTGGGCTCCGGCTTGCCGATCCGCTTCGCCTGCCGCTTGATGACGTTGCGGTACCAGACGGCGTCGTCGTCGATGGCCAGCAGCGACGTGACTGCGGTGGTGACGATCGTGATGCTGAGCGCGATCACGATGTCGGCGCCGAGCCCGGAGGTTTCGATTCCGGGGGCCAGCGCGTCCACCAGGGCGATCATCGCGCCGTTGAGGAGGATCGCCCCGATGCCGAGCGTAAGGACCGTGAGCGGCAGCGCCAGCCTGATCACGAGTGGCCAGATCACTGCGTTCACCACACCGATCAGCGCCGCCACGCCGAAGGCGGCGGCCACGTTCTTCACCTGCACGCTGGAGAGCAGCGCGCTGAGCACGAGAAGGGTGGCGGCGCTGGCCACCCACACCACGATGATGCGGGCGATCGGGCGAGATCTCCGCTCGGCCATGGCGAGAGCTTCCTGCCCCGGCGGGCGCGCGGCAATGGTGGCCGCACCACAGTGTTCGTGGCACGCTTGCGCAATGCCCCTCGAGATCGAGTGGCTCGGCCATGCCAGCGTGCTGATCGAGCTGGACGGCGTGCGCGTGATCACCGATCCGCTGCTCAGGCGGCGCACCGGACCGCTCGTTCGGGTGGTGCCACCGGTGCGCCCGGACGCCGCGCGGGACGTCGACGCGGTGCTGCTCTCGCACCTGCACGCCGACCATGCCGACCCTGCGTCCTTGCGCCGCATCACGGCACCGGTGGTCGCCCCGCGCGGGGCGGCAGGATGGCTGCGCCGGCACCGGGTGCGGGATGCGCGCGAGCTGAGTGCCGGTGAGGCACTTCCGCTCGGCGCGCTGGAGGTGCTCGGCGTGCGCGCCCGGCACGAGGACCACCGCTATCCACTCGGCCCCACCGCCGAGCCGCTCGGCTTTGTCGTCCGCGGGTCGAAGAGCGTGTACTTCGCCGGAGACACCGACCTCTTCGACGAGATGGCTGAGCTGCGCGGTGTGGACGTCGCGCTTCTGCCGGTGTGGGGGTGGGGCACCAAGCTCGGCCCCGGGCATCTCGACCCTGCCAGGGCAGCGCAGGCCGCGGCGATCATCTCCCCGCGCGTGGCGATCCCGATCCACTGGGGCACGCTCGCGATGCCGCGGCCGGTCGGCCCCGGGCGCGCGAGCGAGACGCCGCCTCAACGGTTCGCCGAGCTCGCCGCACGGGAGGCGCCTCAGGTGGAGGTGCGCGTTCTCCGGCCGGGCGAGCGGACGACGGTCTAGATGCCCGCCACCGCCTCGAGACGGCCGCTCTCGATCGCCTCGAGCAGCAGCCGGTGGTCCTGCTCGTTCTGGTCCGCGTACGCCTCGGCGAACTCGCACAGCGCGCGGTCGAAGCTGTCACCGCGGCCGAGGTAGGCGGCGATGGCGATCGAGTCGCCGGAGCGGGCGTGCGCGCGCGCGAGCGTGGCGCCGCAGATCTGGCCGTACATCGCCATGCCGGACGGGAGCATCGTCTCGATGTCTGCCGAGGTCTTCCAGTCCCAGAGCTGGCGCAGGTAGAAGTCGCGGCGTTTGCCGTCGATTCCGGTGGCGCGGAGCCAGCCGAGGAACACGTCGCTTGCGGCCTGCATCAGCCGCTGGCCCTCCACCACCCGCTTGCCCTGATTGCCGAATTCGCTCCTTCCGACGAAGGGCTCGAGCACGGACGGCCGCGCCTCCTTCGCCTGTAGGAAGAGGGGATCGCCCGAGTCGCGCCCGATCATGAGAATCACCCACGCGCGCGTGCCCACGCTTCCCACGCCCACCACCTTCCGCCCGATGTCCGCGAAGCGGTAGCGGTCGAGCAGCTTCCTCCGGTAGTCCGGGAGGCTCTTGCGGTAGGCGTCGATCAGGCCCGCCATTCCGCTCGCGATCTCCGCGGCCTCGTCTGGCGGCACCAGTTCCCGTATGGGGACGATGAGCGGCGGGTCGCTGATGATCTTCGGATCTCCGTCCGAGGTGGACGCAAGCTTGGTGAACGCGCGGGTGCTGTCCTTTCGCCGCGCCTTCGCGATCTGCTTCTCGAAGCGACGCGCCTGCTGAGCCGTGGCTTCGGCGCCGAGCCGCTGCTGCAACATGCTCACGTCCACGCGCAGGTACCAGATCGCGAGCTCGCCGAGCTGTGCGACCTCCTGCATCGTCTCTCGGTACCCCCGCACCGTGCCCTCGAGGATGGTGCGGCGCTGCTTTGCCGAGAAGCCGCGGTCGCGGCCTGCGACGGCGATGCTCGCCACCAGCCGTTTCACGTCCCACTCCCACGGCCCGGGCAGCGTCTCGTCGAAGTCGTTCAGATCGAAGAGCAGCTCGCGCTCGGGAGACGCGAAGCCGCCAAAGTTCGACAGATGGGCATCGCCGCAGAGCTGCGCGCGCAGCCCGGACGTGGGCGTGTGCGCGAGGTCTGCCGACATGATGTAGGCACCGCCGCGGTAGAAGGCGAAGGCCGACGCCGCCATGCGTCCGTACCGAATCGGCAGCAGCTCCGGCAGCCGTGTCTTGCCCTGCTGCTCGAGCAGTTCGATCGGATCCCGCCGGTCGCTTGGCGCGCTCCATTCGGCGTGGCTGGAACGGGACGTCTCGCGCCGGGCGGCGCGTCCGCGCTCGACGCGGTCGTCGGGACTGAGATGCGCCACCGACTCGATCTCGTGAGGGTGCTCCGGCTGCGGGGTCACGAGCGTCATGCGATGCCGAGACTCCCACCGCGCATCTGCGCTGGCAAGAGGGCGTGCCTGCATCGGATGGGGGTGCACGCACCCTAGCCACGGCTCGCGCGCGCTGGGAGGATGGCTCCGAGGACACGAAATGCGTGTGACGCAGCCCATCTCGAGCGTCCTCGGACGAGGGCTCGCTCTCGGCGGCTCCGCCGCCCGCCGCGGCGAAGACCTGGCGAGCCGCGCGACCATCGCCGCCGTGGACACCGTGGTGTCCTCGCGCCTGGCGATGGAGGTGGCGGACCGCGTGCTCGAGTCCGCGCTGGTCGCCCACGTGGCGGATCGCGTTCTCGCGGGCCCGCTGCTCGAGCAGATCGGCCGTGACGTGCCGCGCTACGAGGTGATCGAGCGCGTGGGGGATCCGGTGGTGGCGAGCGGCGAGATCGAGCGGCTGGTGGACCGCGTGCTGGCGAGCGAGACCATGGACCGGATCGCGCAGCGCGTGCTGGAGAGCGCTGCCGCGGAGCGCATGGTGGCGCGCGTGATGCAGGGCCCGCTGATGGACGAGGCCGTGGCGCGGCTGCTCGAGAGCGAGGACCTCTGGCTGCTCGTGGACGAGATCGCGCAGAGCCCCGCGGTGACCGAGGCGATCGGGCGCCAGAGCGTGGGCTTCGCCGATCAGGTGGCGGGCGTGGTGCGGACGCGCTCGCTGAGCGCCGACGACCGGCTGGAGCTGGCGGCGCGGCGGCTGCTGCGCCGCGCCGCGCGCAACAAGCCGCCGCCGGCGCCGAAGGCTGAGGGCGCATCCTGATGACAGCCACCCGGCCCGAGCCGCACCGCGCGCAGGACGTGGCGCGGCGCGTGCACCGCACGCCGCCGCCGGTGGCCACCGGCCCGCAGTACGTCGGGCTCGTCACACGCACCATCGCCTTCGTGGTGGACGCCGCGATCATCAACACCGTGGCGGCGGTCACGGCCGCCGCGGCCGCGCTCGTGATCTCGATCTTTCCCGTCTCGAAGACGGTGCACTCGGTGATCGTGGCGGTGGGCGGCGTGCTCTTCTTCGCGTGGGTGATCGGCTACTTCGCCACCTTCTGGTCGACCACCGGGCAGACGCCCGGTAACAGGCTCATGCAGATTCGCGTGACCCGGGCGGACGGGGGCGCGCTCAAGCCGAGGCGCGCGCTCCTTCGCGTTATCGGGCTGCTCGTGGCAGCGCTGCCGCTCTTCGCCGGTTACGTGCCGATCCTCTTCAACGAACGCCGGCGCGGGGTGGGTGACTGGATCGCGGACACGGTCGTGATCCGGGCAACGCCGCCGGCGGTGACGAGTCTCAACGGCAGCCGTGCCGCTCCCACAGCTCCGTGAGGAGCTTGGGGCGGAGCTGCTGCTTGCGCGCGAACGCCGCGGCGCCGGAGCTCTCCACGAGCTCGGGTGAGAGCTCCTCGGGCCCATGTACCGAAAGCAGGACCACCACCACCTCGGGATGCAGCGTCGCGAGTGTGCGCGCGGCCTCGATTCCGCCAATGCCGGGCATCCGCACGTCCATCAGGACGAGCTGCGGCGAGAGGCTGTCGACCGCTTCGACCGCCTCCTCGCCGGAGCTCACCTCGCCGGCAAACCTGAACCCGGGGGTGACCGCCAGCAGCTGCTTCATCACCTCGCGGAACGGCGCCTGATCGTCCACCACGAGCGTCGCCACGTCCGCCCGCTCGGCTCGGCTTGCGCCGGTCGCGGCTTCTTGTGGGATCGCCAGGTTCATGGTGGTCATCGCGCGTGGGGTCGAATATCGCAGCAGTTGCCCGTCAGCGCGAGGATGTAGTCCTGCGTTTCGCGGGGTGGCGGGCACCCGCTGCCCCATCTCCGTCCTGGCGGGGCGTGATCACGTCCTGCTGCACCGTCACCCACACCTTTCCCTGGTCGAGCTCCGTGTTCCAGCGCAGATCGGCCGCGTGCAGGCCGGGCAGCTCGTCGGGCTCATAGCCGAACACCTCGGCGAAGCGGGGGTTGGCGTACACGATCACGCCGTCCGAGCACCGGATCAGCGCCACCCCCTCCGCCATGCTCGAGAGGGCGGTGGACTGCAGAAGCAGCTCCTGCTCCCTGCGCTTTCGCTCGGTGATGTCGCGCCACGTGACGGCGAGGCGTCCGCCGCCGAGCGGGGCGGCGCGGACCTCGTATGCCTTGCGCAGGCGGCGGCCGTTCTCGTTCGTGTCGTAATCCAGGTCCTCCAGCGTGCTCGGGCCGTCCGCCTCGAGCGCCTGGCAATGCCACTCGAACTCCTCCGAGGCGAGGTAGCCGAGCTCGAGCCGGCCGAGAGTCCGGCCCACCTGCAGCTCGCGCGCCCGCCCGGTCTCGCGACAGGCGGCGTCATTCAGATGCTCGACGATGAAATCCACCACCTGGCCGTTCGAGTCGCGGACGGCGCGGTACAGGGCGAAGCAGTCGTCCAGTGCGTCCGTGGTGCGCTGGAAGAGCATCTCCACGTCCGGCGTGAGCTGGGCCACGCCCACCGGCACGGTGCCGATCACGCGGGTGCCCTGGCCGGACGCCGACTCGATCGTGAGCCTGCCGCCCAGCGACACGATCCGGTCGCGCATGTTGTCGAGGCCGGCGCCGCGGACGCTGGGGTCGCGGATGCCGAGCCCGTCGTCGCGCACCTCGAAGCGAAGGTCCTCGTCCTCCGACAGCGTGACGGTCGCGTGGCGGGCACCGGAGTGCTTCGCCGCGTTCTGCAGCGCCTCGAGGCAGCAGAAGTACACCGCCGCTTCCACCTGCTGCGAGTAGCGACCCACTCCGCGCGACCTCACGGTCGTGTCCAGCGGGCCGGCCTGGGCGGCCAGGCGCAGGGCCTCGCCGATCCCGTGGTCGGCCAGCAGTGGCGGGTATACGCCGCGCGCGAGGGAGCGCAGCTCGTCGAGCGTTGCCTCCACGTCGTCCCCCAGCCCGTCGAGCAGCTGGGTGGCCGCCCGGGTGTCCCGTTCCGCCACGTCGGCCGCCGTCTGCAGGGCCACGCGCAGTGCCACGAGCCGCTGCTGGGCCCCATCGTGGAGGTCGCGCTCTATGCGCGAGCGCTCGACGTCGACGGCGGTGAGGATGCGCGCGCGCGACTCACGCAGCTCGCGCAGCGACGCTCGCAGCTCGGCGTCGAGCCGCTGGTTCTCGAGCGCCATCAGCGCGAACCCGCTCGCCACCTCGCGCAGCGCCGGCTCCGGCTCGAGCGCGGCGTCGTGAATCAGGGCGGCGACCGTCTCGCCCTGGGCGCCCACCTCCGTCACCGCGCGGGTGGGGTCGTCGCGCGGCAGCGTGACCGGCGTGCCGGCGGCATCGACCCAGCGGCCGGGATGCTCGCTCCAGTAGGCGATCTCGAGCGACGGGTCGCCGATCGTGTTTGCGATGAGGGCGCGGACTCCCGCGCGGCTGCGGGCATGACCGAACTCGTCGGCAAGACGGCGCAGCGCCGTGGTGGCGCGCAGTCGCCAGCGGAGCAGCCCAACCAGGAACCCCAGCACCACGGCCGACGCCGCCAGCACGGACACGAAGCCCACCGCCTCGGTAACGCCCGACCACTTGTCCACCCGCCTCGCCACGAGGAATGCGGCCTCGGTGCCGAGCGCGAATATCGCCGTGACGAGCACGGGCGTGAGCGTCTGGCGCATCAGGCGGGAGGCGCGCCCGATCCGCAGGGCGAGGATCGCGGCCGCGGCCAGGAAGACGGCAACCGCCAGCACCTCCCGGGCCGGCTCGATCAGCGCGGACATCACGTGTGGCTCCGGATGAGTCACGGCGAATGCGTTCGGCGGGCAGGCGTGCCGGCATCCGCTCCATGGGCTGGGTTCCGGATAGTGCGCGCTGAGAAGCACGGTGGGCAGGTACAGAAACACCACCAGCGCCGCCGCCACCAGCACGACCGTCCGGGACGCGCGGTCTTCCAGCCGTCCCGCTGGGAACGCGAGCACCAGTCCCACGAGAGTGAGAGAGACCATCCAGCCCGCCACGCGGCCAAGGCTGTAGAGGGTGGAGTTCGAAGACGCCGCGAGCAGGCTCGGCGCCCACAGGAATCCGGCGGCGATCAGCAGCCGGGCGAAGCGATTCTCCGGCTGCCGCCGCAGCGCGTAGAGGCCAACCGCCACTGGAGTCGCGATCAGCAGCGCGTGGGAGACGGCCACAAGCCCGCGGTGGTGGTTGATGGACGATGCCAGGGAGACCACCACGGCCGTCGCGGTCAACGCGGCCGCGCACGCGCCTACCAGCGCCACCGTCCTGCTGCTCCACGCGGTGGTCCTGCGCCTGGCACGTACTGCGTGTATGTGGGCCACTTCGATGGACAGGCTGTCGCCAACCGGTCGCGCGCGGCAAGGGTGCGGACACGTGCATTGCCCCGGCTACGTATGTGCCCTCGGCTCGGGTAGTGCCCGCCTACCGGAACCTGGGGGCGAGCGCCCTTGGCTCGGCGGCGTGGACGGGGGGATGCTCTCCAAATGCAGGAGTCGAGGCGATGAGCGTCGCTGCGGTCGAGAGGCCGGTGGTTCGCCGTCGGGCTCACGCGCCCGCGCCAGCGCCGGTATCCCGCGGGATGGTTCCGCGCTCGAACCTCGTGGCACGTCTGGCGGGGGCCGCGGATGTGCCGCTCTCATTGCTCGTGGCGCCGGCCGGTTATGGGAAGACCACGCTGCTCGGCGAATGGGGGCGAAGCTCGCGGCGCCCGTTCGCGTGGGTGCTCGCCACCGAAGCGGACAACGATCCAAGCCACTTCGCGAGGTCGATCGCGGAGGCTCTGGCCGCGGCGGGGATAACGAAGAAGAACGTGGCCGCCAAGCTGCCTGGTGCGGTCGCACAGCCTGCGCGAAGCTTCGTGCTCGCGATCGACCGGGCGGAGGCGCTGCGCTCGCCCGGCTCGATGCAGCTCCTCCGCGAGCTGATCGAGCGGCTCGCTCCCGGGTCGAGGATCGCCGTGGCCTCGCGCTCCGAGCCCCAGCTGGGGCTCGGAACGCTGCGCGCGGAGGGGCTGCTGCTCGAGCTGCGCGCGACGGACCTGGCGATGAGCGTGCGCGAGGCTTCCGCGCTCGTGAGCGCCCACGGCCTGGCGCTCGACCGCGAGGACCTCGAGCTGCTCGTCCACCGCACCGAGGGGTGGCCGGCCGCCCTCGCCCTCGCCGTGCTCGCGGCGCTCGAGGAGCGCAGCCCGGCGCGCGCACTCGCCACGTTCTCCGGCAGCGACAGGTTCATAGGCGACTACATCGAGGACGAGCTGCTCGGCGCCTTCGCTGACGCGGACCTCGCCTTCCTCAGGCGGGCGTCGGTGCTCGATCGGCTCTCCGGCCCGACGTGCGACCGCGTGCTCGAGCGCGCGGACTCCGCGCGGATGCTCAAGCGGCTCTCGCGCATGAACGCGATGCTCATCCCGCTCGACCGCGCCGACGACGAGTTCCGCTGCCACCGGTTGTTCGCACAGGCCCTTCAGGCGGATCTGAGGCACGAGGATCCGGGCAGCGAGCCGGGCCTGCACGCGCGCGCGAGCGAGTGGTTTGCGGAGCACGGCGACGTGGAACGTTCGATCGCGCACGCGGCCGCCGCGGGCGACCCGGACCGTGCGGGAGAGCTCCTCTGGGAGCAGGCGGCGGATCTGCTCGGCTGGGGCCGCACCGCACAGGTCGGCCGCTGGCTGCGCTCGTTCGGCGACGCCGGGGTGGCAGGTAGCCCCACGCTCGCGCTCACGGCCGCGGCCCAGGCCTTCATGGCTGGGGAGCGCAGCCTCGTGGAGCATTGGGCCTCGCTCGCCGGGCAGGGCGCGGTGGAACCGTACGCGCAACTGCTGCGCTCGGCGGCCGGAGAGGATCGCGTCGCGCAGATGGGTGAGCTGGCGGAAAGCGCGGTGAGCGGGATGGCGGAGGAGAGCCCGTGGCTCGCCCTCGGTTACTTCCTCCAGGGCGTGTCCAGCCATCTGACGGGCGGGCGCGAGGCCGCGCGGGCGAGCCTGGAGGAGGGCGCACGGCGGGCGGCCGCGAGCACGCCGATCATCCAGGCGCTCTGCCTCTCCCAACTTGCCCTGCTCGCGAGCGAGCGCCGCGACGGCGCCGCGGCGGAGAGCCTCGCGGCGCGCGCGAAGGCTCAAGTGGAGCGCAGCGGCACCAGCGAGTATCCGATCGCCGCCCTTGTGCTCGCCGTGTCCGCGTCGGTCGAGGCTCAACTAGGCCGGGTGGAGGCGTCGAAGGCGGACGCTCGGGAGGCGGAGCGCCTGCTTTCGCTCGTGGCCGATTTCAGCGCGTGGTACGAGGCGGAATGCCGGCTGGCGCTGGCGCGGGCGGCCCTGCGGCTCGGCGACTCCCGGCAGGCACAACAGCTGCTCGAGGACACAGACGCGTATCTCGAACGCGCCTCGGACGCCGCCGTGGCCGTGGCCTGGCTGAAGGAGTGCCGCGCTCAGGTGAACCAGTCCGCCGCCACCAGCGCCGGTAGAGACTGGTCGCTGACCACGGCGGAGCTGCGCGTGCTCCAGTTCCTGCCCACCCACCTGTCGTTCCCGGAGATCGCGGAGCGCCTGTACGTGTCCTCCAACACCGTGAAGACACACGCGCGCGCCGTGTACCGCAAGCTCGACGCATCCTCGCGCGGCGAGGCCGTGCTGCGCGCACGCGAGGCGGGCCTGCTCGATGAGGCGTCCCACACCGGCGTGGGCCACGCCGCGCTCGACGCGCTCAGCTGACGGCGCCCGCGATCCCCTTCGCCACGAGCCACACTCCCACCACAGCAGCCACCGTCGCGGCCGCCTGCCGCGCGTGCGAGTGCACCCAGCCCGACGCCAACTCCACGAACTTACGCGCGCGCTCCGCGTCCACCAGGTAGAACACGAGCGGGATCTCCACGAGCGCGAACATCACGACGTTGAAGCCGAGGATGAGCAGCAGTTCCTCGGCGGGCTCGAGCTCGGCGGCCGCGATGTCCGCCAGCGCGGCGAGGTACCACACCCCCGGGAGGTTGAGCAGCACGCCCACGCCGAACGCGACGAGTGTTGAACCGCGTCCCAGCGCGCGGTCGGTCCACGAGGGACCACGCTCCTTCGTGCGCCGCCGTTCGCGCCATTCGGCAACCCGGCTGAAGCGGCCGCGCAGCAGCGCCACCGCCACTCCAAGCGAGACCACGCCGGCTGCGATGTCGATCGCAGGGCGCGTGGCGTGGTTCGACGGAACCACCGCATGGCTTCCGCGCAGCGACGTGACGATCACGACTCCCGCGATCACGCTCACGGCCATGCCGCCGGCCAGGAAGCCGAGCAGCAGGCGGACCGGGTTCGGCCGGCTGAGGATCACGATCACGCCGGCCAAGAGCGTCGGGTAGACCGCCGCCGCGAGCGCGAGCAGGAAGACATTTCCCACCACCGTCCGACAATCTCACCCGATCAGAGCGAGGCGTGCTGCGGCGAGCCGCGCGTACCTTCACGCCCATGGCGCTGCTACGAAAGCCATCCCAGCCGCCACCGCCGCCGGGCGAGCTTGCGGAGCGGGTGGGACGGATGCGCCAGGAGCACCTCGAACAGTGGCGGAACGCCGCGAGGGACGTGGCGCACGCGTGGGAGGTCTGGCTCGGGTCTGACGATGCCGAGCGCGATTGGGCGCACCAGGTGTACCTGGAGGCGCTGGCGCGGGAGGAGCAGGCCGCCACGCACCTGGAAGAAGATGCGCGGGCGTTCGATGGCCGCGGCTCGTAGGCGTCCGGCCTGGCTGCAGGATGCCGCGCGGATCGACGTGGCGGTGTACGCGGCGATCGCGGCCACGCCGTCGCCCTCGCTCGACACCGCGATGGGCCGGCTCTCGCGCGCGGCCGACTACTCGCGCCTCTCGTTCGCGTCGGCCGCGCTGCTTGCACTCGCGGGCGGCGCCCGCGGCAGGCGTGCCGCCGCGAATGGGCTCCTCTCGGTGGGCGCCACCTCGGCCTTCGTGAACGTGGTGATCAAACCGTTGGGCACTCGGCGCCGGCCAGACCGCGAGGCGAACGAGGTGCCATTCGCGCGGCACGTGCCCATGCCGGCATCCAGCTCGTTCCCGTCCGGCCACTCCGCAGCGGCGTTCGCCTTCGCCACCGGGGTCGGGCACACGCTGCCGCAGGCGGGCGCGCCGCTGCGCGCGCTCGCGGCGGCGGTGGCGTACTCGCGGGTGCACACCGGGGTGCACTATCCGGGAGACGTCGTGGCCGGCTCGCTCCTCGGCGCAGCCATCGGTCAGGTCGCGGCGCGCCGCTTTTAGTGCGTGCGTGCCTACCTGGATACGCCAGAGCGCACCATTGCCCGGGTTCCGCGCGGTTGCGAACTTAGCGTGAGGAGAGCAACCGCCCTAGGAGGCGAGAAATGAGCGTTCACTCGAGCGTCAGCCGGGAGACCTACGTCCCCTCGGACGCGACGCGCTACGAAGACGACCACGGCGCGGGTTGGGTCACCTTCGCCGGCATCCTGCTGCTGATCGTGGGCACCCTGAACGCGATCGAGGGCATCGCGGCGATCGACAAGGCGAGCTTCTTCGTCGCCAACACGCATTACATAGCCGGCGATCTCAGGGCCTGGGGATGGACCCTCCTGCTTCTCGGGGTCGGTCAGATCCTCGTGGGCCTCGGGATCTTCGCGCGCAACCAATTCGCCCGCTGGGCCGGCGTCGCCGTGCTCAGCCTCAACGCGATCGCCCAGCTCATGGCGATCCCCGCCTATCCCTTCTGGTCGCTGACGATCTTCGCGATCGACATTCTCGCGATCTACGGGCTCGTGGCCTACGGCAGCCGCCTCGGACGCGCGTAGGCAGATGTGAGCCGCTGCACCGTCCGCCTCACTTGCGGTGGACGGTGCAGCGCTTCACCTCCTCGCGCTCGGACACGAGCCGCGTGGCCTCGCGCAGATCGTCGATGTCGTGAATCCGCACGTCGAGACCGAGATGGCGCGTGCCGTCGGGGTCGTCGTCGAGGGTGAGGTCGTCCACGTGGCCGCCCACGTCCGCGATCGCGTCGAGCACCGGGCCGAGCGTGCCGTGTCCCCGCTCGTATTCCACCTCGAAGCCGTAGCGCGATGAGGTGAGCGTCAAGAGGCGCGTGCGCACGGGGCGCAGCAGCACGAGCACCACGAGCGTGATCACGGCGCCCGCACCCGCCACGGCCCACAACCCGGCGCCGGCCGCCAGCCCCACCGCGGCGCTCGTCCAGAGCGCCGCGGCCGTGGTGATCCCGCGCACCGAGCCGCGGTCCCGGATGATCGCTCCCGCTCCGATGAAGCCGATGCCCGAGGCAATCTGCGCGGCCACGCGCATGGGGTCGACGTTCGGCCCGCGGTGGACGTCCGAGAAGCCGTACGCGCCCGCCAGCGTGAACACGGCGGCCCCGGCCGCGACCAATGCGTGGGTCCGCATGCCGGCGAGCTGGTTCCGCGACTCCCTTTCGATGCCGATCACGGCGCCGAGCCCACCGGCCGCAGCCACTCGAAGGAAGACCTCGGCGGTATCGATCAAGGGGTCCGGCCCAGCTGGCTAGCCGCTGCAGTCTACCTTCGCGAAACTCTGCTGATAAGCGTTGGCCAGCTGCTGCAAGGCGCTCTGCAGCTGAGTCTTGGCGCCGCTCGCCGACAGGTTCGTGCCGATGTTGCCGAGAATCGACTGAAGCTCGGAGGTGAACTTCTCGTTGGCCGACTTCACCTGCTGCTTGCGCGACGCGGTGAGGTCCGGCTGGGCGTCGGCGATCTTCTTCAGGTCGTTCTGGATCGCGGTGAGGCTGTCCTTCACGCCATTCACGGTGAACGTGGCGGGCGTCAGGCCCTGCAGCTTCTTCACCTGAGCCTGGATGTCCGAGCGCGCGTCGCAGACCTGGCTCTTCGCCTTGTCCGACTTCGACTGGCTGCCGCACGCGACCACGAAGAGGGCCGAGGCCAGCAGTATGAGGATCGAGAGCTTCATTGGAACCTCCCGGCCGGGCTGCCGGCTGGGGCAGCCCGGCCGCGGCTTTGGCGACTGTTCAGGAGGCGGCGGGGGCGCCGTGCAGCGCCTGCTGCAGCTCAGACTCAGCGTCCTTCGAGAGCGAGGACTTGAGCACGGTGCCGCCGTACTGGCGCAGGCCCTCGACGGCCTTGTCCGGCGTGACCTTCTCGACCACCACGAAGAGTGCCGAGGTGCCGGGCTGGAGCATGTCCCGCACCTGCTGCTGGAACTCCTTGTCGATGCCGCTCTTCTCGATCTTGCCGAAGAGGGCGCCGAGTCCCGCGCCCACGGCCATTCCGAATACCGGAACGAAGAAGAGCATCCCGAACAGAAGCCCCCAGAACATCCCCCACGTGGCCCCTCCGCCCACCGGGTGGTGGGAGGTGTGCACGTGGTACTTGCCTTCCTTGTCCCGCACGATCACGGCGACCGCGTCGGGCTCGATGATCAGCTCGCTGGCGAGCCGCTGCACTTCCTCTGCGGCGAGGGAGGCAGTGGTCTCGTCCGGATAGCCGATGGCGACTAGATCCGCCATGAGTCCTCCTAGGTTGAGGCCGGGTAGGCGGCCAACCTAGGAGCGCACGGGCGTTGACGCCTCATCCGATGGGGGTGATCCTTGGCCAACCCGCATCGTCTGACCAAGCAAATCTTCGTGCCTGCACCCTATGCAGGGATATCCGTAGTCGTTACGGTTTGTTCGTAGGACTCCGCCCGGATGTTCTGCCGCGTGGCCGTCAATAGCGTGCCCGCACTGGCCGAACGGACCGTCCCGAGGAGGACCGCATGTACAGCGCGACGCTCGCGCCCGGCACCAGCGAGGACTCTATAAGGCGCCCGATCCGAGTAGTGATCGCCGAGGATGCGTACCTCGTCCGCGAGGCGGTCGAGATGATCCTCGCGGGCGCGCCGAGCATCGAGGTGGTACGGACCTGCGAGGACGGGCCCTCGCTCCTGCAGGCGGTCGAGGATCAGCGCCCGGACGCAGTGGTCACCGACATCCGCATGCCCCCCTCCGACGACGACGAAGGCATTCGCATCGCCCACACCCTGCGCGAGACGCACCCGGACCTGGGCGTGGTGGTGCTCAGCCAGTACGCCGAGCCGAGCTACCCGCTCGCGCTGCTCGAGGGCGGGTCCTCCGGGCGCGCGTATCTCCTCAAGGAGAGCGTGCACGACCGCAAGCAGCTCGTGTCCGCGATCGAAGCTGTGGTGGACGGCCACTCGGTGATCGACCCGAAGGTGGTGGAGGTGCTCGTGGCCGCTCGCGCGCGCGAGGAGGCATCGCCCCTCTCGGACCTCACCCATCGCGAGTACGAGGTGCTCGCCGAGATCGCGAAGGGCAAGAGCAACGCGGCGATCGCGTCCTCGCTCTTCCTCACGAAGCGCGCGGTGGAGAAGCACATCAACGCGATCTTCATGAAGCTCAACCTCTCCAATCCCGACGACGTGAGCCGCCGCGTGAAGGCCACGCTCATGTTCCTCGGCGCGCACGAAGACGGCGTGGGTTCATGACCGCGGCCACTCCTGCGACACCGCAGGCACCGGCACACGCGGCCCTGAGGGCCGAGCGCCGGCACCGCGGCTGGGTTGCCGCAATCTTCGTCCTGGCGGTGATCACCGGCCTCATCGCGATCCTCTCCACCTGGGTCAGGCGCCAGGCGCTCGACACGAGCAACTGGACCAACACGAGCTCGAAGCTGCTCGCGAACAAGAACGTCCAGAACGCGCTCGGCGCCTACCTCGTGGACCAGGTGTTCACGAACGTGGACGTGGCGGGGAGCCTGCGCGCCGCGCTTCCGTCGCAGGCGGATGCGCTTGCCGGTCCCGCCGCCGCGGGCCTGCGCGACCTGGCGAACCAGGCAGCTCCGCAGCTGCTCGCCCGCCCGCGCGTGCAGGACGCCTGGCGGCAGGCGAACCGAGCGGCACACACCCAGCTCATCCAGATCCTGAACGGCGGCAACAGGGCGGTGTCGACCTCGAACGGCGAGGTGGTGCTCGACCTGCACACGCTCGTCACCCAGCTTGCGAGCACGCTCGGCCTCTCGCCACCAAGTCCGGGCGCGGGCGCGCAGGCGCGAAACACCGCTCAGCAGAAGCTCGGGGTGACCCTCCCGGCCTCGAGCGGGAAGCTCGTCCTGATGCGGTCGAAGCAGCTGAAGACGGCCCAGGACATCGCCAAGCTGATCCGGCACGTGTCGATCATCTTCACGATCGTGTCGCTGGGGCTGTTCGCTCTGGCCGTGGCGCTCGCTGTGGGTTGGAGGCGGCTGGCGCTGCGCACCACGGGCTGGTGCTTCGTGGGGCTGGGCCTCGGCACGCTGATCGTGCGACGCGTGGTGGGCAACCGCATAGTCGACGGCCTCGTGCAGGCGGAGTCCGTTAAGCCGGCGGCGCATGACGCGTGGCTGATCGGCACCTCGCTGCTCCACGCGATCGCGCTCGCCTTCGTGATCTACGGACTCGTGATCGTCGCCGCCGCATGGCTCGCCGGCCCCACCACCAGCGCGCTGGCCGTGCGACGCGCGCTGGCGCCCACGCTGCGCGACCATCCCGTGCGCGCGTATGGCGTGGTGGCGTTCGTGTACCTGCTCGTGATCCTCTGGGGCCCGACGCCTGCGCTCAGCAACTTCGTCCCCATCCTGATCATCGGCGCGCTGCTCGTGCTCGGCATCGAGCTGCTGCGCCACGAGACGGCGTTCGAGTTCCCCGATGCCGTGGCGGGCGACACGAGCCGTCGCCTGCGCGCATGGTTCGCGGCACGCCGCCACGGCGACGCGGTGCCGACGGATGGGCAGGCGCCCGTCGGCGGGGCCAGGGCGTGACCCGGATCTACATGCGGGAGACGCTCGGCGGTGGTGCGATCCGCCCCGCGCAATCGCCCGAGCAGTTCTGGTACCTCGTGGTGCTCACCGGGCTCATCAGCTTCGGCATCGGCGTGGTGGTGCTCACCGACCCGAGCCGCTCGCTGAAGGTGCTCTGCGTGCTCGTGGGGATCTACCTGCTCGTGGCCGGCGCGGTGATGATCGCCAAGACCGTGTCCGCCGAGGACCGCGGCGCGGGCGGAATCCTGATCGGCATCCTCGCGCTGATCGCCGGCGTGGTGGTGATCCGCCATCCGGGCCAGAGCGTGGTGGCGGTCTCGCTCGCGCTCGGCATCTACTTCCTCGTTGTGGGCGCTCTCGACCTGGCTCACGCGATCATCGGGCCGCAGCGCCTGCTGTACCTGCTGCGCGGAGTCGTGCTCGTGGCAGCCGGTACGATCATCGTTGCATCGCCGGAGATCAGCGTGAAGACGCTTGCAATTCTCACCGGGCTGGCCCTATGCGTCGGCGGCGCGCTGCAAATCGCCGAGGGATTCGTCATGCGCGCTGAAGCGCGCGGAACATGAGCGTTCAACACTCCGCGGGGGCCGCGGCGGTCGCCACCCCCGATTCGCGGCGGCTGGGCCTCCGCCACTCGCTCACCGCGCTTCGCGGCGGCTGGTTCGCCCGGCTCGCCGGCATCGCCCTGCTCACGGGCGTCTACTACGGCTCGGCCAAGCTCGGCTACCAGATGAAGTTCAGCGGCCCCGTGGGCGCGATCGTCTGGCTGCCCGTGGGCGTGGGCATGTCCTTCCTGTACCTGGGCGGACTCGGGCTCTGGCCGGGCGTGGTGGCCGGTGACCTGCTCGCGAACGACTACTCCACCCTCCCGCTCGGATCCGCGATCGGGCAGACGTGCGGGAACGTGCTCGAGGTGGTGGTGGCGGTGGTGCTCCTCCAGCGGCTGATCCCCGACCGCCGGCCGCTCGGCAGGACGGCGTCGGTGGTGCGGATGCTGATCGCGATCGCCGCCGGCACCGCGGTGAGCGCCACGATCGGCCTCGCGTCGACCCGTCTGGGAGGCGTGATCAGCACCGGCGACATTCCGAGGCTGTGGCGCACCTGGTGGCTCGGCGACACATCCGGCGCGCTGATCGTCGTCCCGCTCGCTCTGGCCTGGTCACGGTCCGCCTGGAGGGCTGAGCTGAGGCAACGCGCCCCTGAGGCAGTGGTTGTGGTCGCAGCCGTGATCGGTCTCAGCGAGCTCGCTTTCCGCTCCAGCCGGCCCCTCACCTATCTCACGTTCCCGGCGTTCGTGTGGGCGGCGTTCCGTCTCGGCTGGGCCGGCACGACGCTCGTGGTGGCGATCGCCGGTGGCTTCGCCGCCTGGGCCACGGCGCACTACGAGGGGCCGTTTGCCTTCGGGTCCCTCACCGGGAACATCCTGGCCACTCAGGCGTACATCGTGGTGGCCGCGCTGTCCAGCCTGTTCCTGGCCGCGGCCGTGTGGGAACGCGAGCGGTTCGCGGAGCGGCTGCGAGCTTCTCGCGTGAGACTCGCCGATGCCACCGACAACGAGCGCAAGCGGATCGAGCGCGACCTCCATGACGGCGCCCAGCAGCGCCTCACCGCTCTTGCCGTGTACCTCGAGCTGGCCGCTGAGCAGTCGGAACAGGCGCCCGAGGGCGCGCCGGAACACTTCAGACACGCGCGGCAGGACCTGCTCACCGCCATAGACGAGTTGCGCGAGCTGGCGCACGGCATCCATCCGCCCGCTCTCAAGCAGCACGGCCTTGCCGCGGCGATCAGGAGCCTCGCCGGCCGCTCGCAGCTACCGCTGACGGTTGTCGCGCTGCCGCATTCGCGCGGCGACGGGAGCGCGGAGGCTGCCGCCTACTTCGTCGTGGCGGAGGCACTGACGAACGCACAGAAGCACTCACGCGCATCGTCGGTCTGGGTGTCCGTCCGCCTCATGGGCCACAAACTCCTGGTCGAGGTGGCGGACGATGGCGTGGGCGGCGCTCACGAGGCCGGTGGAGTGGGGCTGCAGGGACTGCGCGACCGTGTGGAGGCGCTCGGCGGCGACTTCGCGATTGCGAGCCGGACAGGCATTGGGACGCATCTGCGCGCCACGATTCCGGCGCGCCCGGCCAAGACCTAAATCACCCCAACGTGATGACGCCACGAGCCCGCTCGTGGCAAACGATGGGACCATGCCGGAGTCCACCTTCACGAGCCGGTCACCGCCCCTCGGCATGACCCGAGAGCCCGGCGAGAGGTGGTCGCGCTTCGCGCGGCGCATCGCCAACGCCTTCGGCCTCGTGCTGCTGCTGGTGCTGCTCACGTACGTGTTCGCGTCGGTCACGGCTTACTCAGGCTGGGCGGCGGTGGTGACGGTGGCGCTTGCGGCCGCGTCCGCGGCCATTGCACTCGCGTCCGCGCGGGCGCGGCCGCCGCTGGTGCGCTGGGGGGCGCGGCTCGCCGCGGTGGCCGTGCTCCTGGCCGTGATCAACGCCGCGGTGGGATCGTCCCCGCTGCTCGGGGTGAGCTCTCTGATCCAGATGCTGCTCCTCACTGTGGCCGCTGGCGCCGTGCTGCGCGCGGTTGTGACGGAGACGGAGGTGGGCTTCAGAACGATCCTCGGCGCGATCAGCGTCTACCTGATCTTCGGGCTGCTGTTCACGTTCCTCTACGTCGGGGTCGACCGGCTCCAGTCCGGGCCTTTCTTCGCCGGGGTGTCGCATCTCGGGCGCGGCGACTACGTGTTCTTCAGCTTCACCACGCTCACCACCACCGGCTACGGCAATCTCGTGCCGGCGAACCAGCCGGGCAAGATGTTCTCGGGGCTCGAGATGCTGCTCGGGCAGATCTTCCTGGTCACCCTGATCGCCGGGCTCGTGAGCCTGTGGCGGCCGGGGCAGGTGATGCGGCTGCGCCGGGAGGACTCCAAGGCTCCGGAGGCGTGAGGGCATGAGGATCAAGAAGCGCACGACGATCCTCATGCTCGGCACAGCCCAGTTCGTGATGGTGCTCGACAGCACCGTCATGAACGTGTCGATCTCGCAGGTTGTGAAGGACCTCGACTCGACGGTCACCCAGCTCCAGGCGGCGATCACCTGTTACACGCTCGTGATGGCGGCGTTCATGCTCACCGGCGCGAAGCTGGGCGACATCTGGGGCCTCCGCCGCGCGTTCGCCATCGGCCTGGGCGTCTACGGGATCGGCTCGCTGATCACGGCGCTCAGCCCCAACATCACCGTGCTCTTCATCGGCTGGTCGGGCATCGAAGGCCTTGGCGCTGTGCTCGTGATTCCAGCCATCGCCGCGCTCACCGCGGCCAACTACGAGGGCACCGAGCGCGCCCTCGCGTTCGCGCTGCTCGGGGGAATCGCCGGCGCTGGCGCGGCCGCCGGACCGCTGATCGGCGGCTTCGTCACGACCGAGCTCAGCTGGCGCGTGGTGTTCGCCGCCGAGACCGTGGTGGTGGTGGCGATCCTCTTCTTCGTCAAGAAGATCAACGATCGGACGGACCCGGTCCCGAAGACGAAGCTCGACAGGGTCGGTGCCGCGCTCTCGGCGCTCGGAATGGGGCTCACGGTGTTCGGCATCCTGAAGATCAGCTCCTGGGGCCTTCTCAAGCCCACCGGTGCATTGACCATCAACGGCACCCGCATCACGCCCTTCGGTCTGTCGATCGTCCCGTTCGTGATCATGGCCGGACTTGTGGTGCTCGGCACGTTCTCGCGCTGGGAACAGCACCTCGAGCGCTTCGCGCGCGCGCCGCTCCTGCGCTCGGACCTTCTGAAGATCTCCCAGATGCGTGCCGGTCTCACTTCCGTGATGTCGCAGTACCTGATCCTCGCCGGCACGTTCTTCGTGCTCCCGCTCTACCTGCAGCTCGTGCTCGGCAAGGACGCGCTCCAGACCGGGTTGAAGATCCTGCCCATCTCCGTGGCGATGGTGATCGCCGCACTGGTTGGGCCGGGATTGGCCGCGCGGATGTCGCCACGGCGCGTGGTTCAGATCGGCATGGGAATTCTGCTGGTGTCGATCCTCGGGATCATGGGCACGATCTCGCCCGACCTGAACGACGGCGCATTCGCGGTGTCGATGGCCGGGTTCGGCGCGGGCATCGGCCTCACCATCTCGCAGCTCGGCAACGTGGTGATGTCGTCGGTGTCCGAGAAGCGCTCGAGCGAGGCGGGCGGCGTGCAGGGAGTGGCGCAGAACCTCGGCCAGTCGCTCGGCACGGCCCTGATCGGCGCCGTGCTGCTCACCGGGCTCACGTCCGGTTTCCACAGCGCGATCCAGTCGAGTGACGCGATACCCGCGAACGTGAAGCAGCAGATCGTCGAGGGCAGCCAGCAGGGCGTGCAGATGGTCTCGAAGTCGCAGGCGGAGGCCACCGCAAAGAAGGCGGGCTTGCCGCCCGACCAGGTGAACGCGGTGGTGGACGTCTACAGCGACGCTCAGATCCAGGCGCTGAAGGGCGCGCTTCTCGTGGCGTCGAGCTTCGTGCTCGTGGGGCTTTGGTTCGCGCGCAGGCTGCCGAACAGGCCGCTGGCCAAGGAGGGCTTGGCGGCACAGCCGCCACCGGCGGCCCCGCCCGAGCCGGTGCCGCTCACCCCGGCCTGACGATGCCTGCCACGGAGAAAGTGCAGGCTCGCGTCGAGGCCGCCCGCGCGGTGGGCGAGCGGCAGCTCGCGCGCGCGCAGCGCCTGCGGTGGGCCCCGGCGGTGCTGGAGTCGCTCGAGAGCGAGCAGCGCTCGGGTGCCGGACTGCTCGCCGGCGGGCTGGCCTACCGGCTCTTCTTCTGGCTTGTGTCCTTCGGCCTCGTGGTGGCGGCGGCGGCGAGCTTCTGGGTGCGCGCTGACCAGCGCAGCATGGTCTCCACGGCGAAGGACTTCGGCCTCAGCGGCGTGGCCGCGAAGTCCGCGGCCTCCGCGGTGCAGAGCGGCTCGCATTCCCGCTGGTACCTGCTGGCGGTGGGATTCGTGCTGATGCTCTATTTCGGCGTGGGCGCGGTGCGGGCGCTGCGGGTGGCGTCCTTTGTGGCCTGGCGCATCAAGCCCACCAGGATGCGCCATTCCCTGAAGGCGAGCGGGACGTTCACGGGGATATTCGTCCTCGCGCTGATCGCCGTGATGTTCACGTCATGGGTGAGGCAGCGCGCGGCCCTCGCCGGTGTGGTGGTCACCGTCATGGTGATCGCCGTGTTCGCGGCGATGGCCCTGCTCGCGTTCCTGCTCCTGCCGCGGGCGGAGCGCACGGGATGGAAGGAGCTTCTGCCGGGCGCGGTGGTGGTGGGTGCGGGCATCACGGGCATTCACGTCTTCGTCGTCTACTACCTCGCCGACAAGCTCGAGCGCTCGCCAAAGCTCTACGGCGCGCTCGGCGCGTCGACGGTCGTGCTGCTCGGCCTCTACCTGATGGCCCGGGTCACGGTGTCGGCGATGTTCCTCAACTCCACTCTCGAGCAGCGGCGCGGGCTTTCATCCGATCGGGGTGATGAAGCCGAGCCGCTGCCGACGGATGCTCTGTCGAGCGATGGCTGATAACGCCCAGAGGAAGCGCATTGCCGAGGCCATCGAGCCGCTGCGCGTGAAGCCCGGCTCGAAGGTCGATCTCGAGAAGGACTTCGACCCGCGCTTCAAGGCGGGCGCCCGCAAGAAGACCGAGGGCAGGGAGATGCTCGCCGAGGGTGTCCGGCTTCTCACCGAGTACCAGGCGAAGCTGGCGGCGCAGGACACGTGGGGCGTGCTCGTGGTGCTGCAGGCGCTCGACGCCGCGGGCAAGGACGGCACGATCAAGCACGTGTTGAGCGGCGTGAACCCGCAGGGTGTGGCCGTCCACAGCTTCAAGGTCCCGTCCGCCGAGGAGCTCGACCACGACTTCCTCTGGCGCTACTCCCAGCGCGTGCCGCAGCGCGGCCAGATCGGGATCTTCAACCGCTCCCACTACGAAGAGGTGCTGGTGGTGCGCGTGCACCCCGAGAACCTCGACCGCCAGCAGCTCCCCGCCGAGACGCTGAAGGGCGATGTGTGGAAGCGCCGCTACGAGGTGATCAACGACTGGGAGCGCTACCTCACCGAGAACGGCATCCGCGTTGTGAAGCTGCTGCTCAACATGTCGAAGGAGGAGCAGCGGCGGCGTCTGCTGCGGCGGATCGATCTCCCCACGCACAACTGGAAGTTCTCGGCGGCCGACGTGCGCGAGCGCGAGCTCTGGGACGACTACCAGAAGGCATTCTCCCGGATGCTCTCGCACACGAGCACCGAGTGGGCTCCCTGGTACGTGATCCCGGCCGACCGCAAGTGGTACGCGCGGCTCGCGGCGGCGGCGGTGATCGTGGACGCACTGATGAAGATCGACCCTCGCTTCCCCGAGGTGAGCGAAGAGCAGCGGCGGCAGCTGCTCGACATCAAGAAGCAGCTCGAGGAGGCCGCTCCGAAGGGCGCTGCGCGCGACCCGTTCGAGGAGGAGCAGCGGGAGAAGGCCGCGGCCGCATCGAGCGACGGCGCGGGCGCGGAGTGACGCCCGGTGGCTTCCGCCGTACAGGCGCCCTCGCAGCAGCGCCCCGCTGAGCGCTGGTACGCCCTCTCGGGCGAGGAGGCGGCGCAGCGCCTGGGCGTGGACCCCACCGCGGGCCTCTCCTCGACCCAGGCTGCCGATCTCCTCGGCCAGCACGGGCCGAACGCGCTGCCGGAGGAACCGCCGGTGCCGGGCTGGCAGCGCTTCCTGCAGCAGTACCGCAGCTACATGCAGATGATCCTCGTGGGCGCGGCGATCGTGTCGCTGGTGATCAAGGAGTGGAGCACGGCCGCGTTGCTCGTGGCGATCACCGTGGTGAACGCGATCGTGGCGCTGCGCCAGGAGGGCAAGGCGGAGAGCGCGATGAACGCGCTCAAGTCGATGGTGAAGACGAGCGCCCGCGTGCGCCGCGATGGCGAGGAGGCGGAAATCCCGGCCGAGGACGTGGTGGTGGGCGACATCCTCGTGATCGCGGCCGGCGACGACGTGGCCGCCGACGGCCGGATCCTCGAGGCGAGCTCGCTCGAGATCGACGAGTCGGCGCTCACGGGCGAGAGCACGCCGGTGGCGAAGCAGGCGACGGAGCTCGACGACGCCGAGCTGAACGCGGGCGACCAGATCAACATGGCCTTCATGCACACGCCGGTGACCCACGGCAGTGGGCTCGTGGTGGTCACGGCCACGGGCGCGGACACCGAGGTGGGAAAGATCGCCGGCATGCTCGCCACCACGGAGAAGGAGCAGACGCCGCTCACCAAGCAGCTCAACACGCTCACGCTGTGGATAGCGGCCGCCGCGGGGCTGACGATGGTGGTCATGTTCGTGCTCGGCCTCCAGCGCGACCAGTCCGCGGACGCGCTGTTCACCGCCGCCGTGGCCCTCGCGATCGCGTCCATCCCCGAAGCGATGCCCACGGTGCTCCAGGTGATCCTTTCCCTGGGTGCGGCAGACCTCGCACAGCAGGGCGCGGTGGTGAAGGACCTCACCTCCGTGGAGACGCTCGGCTCGACCTCGGCCATCAACTCGGACAAGACGGGCACGCTCACGCTCAACCAGGTGACGGCGGTGGAGGTGCTCGACCCCACCGACCGCTACACGGTCTCGGGCAGCGGATATGCGCTCGAGGGCAGGGTGCATCACGCGGTGGGCAACACGGACACGATCGACGCCGCGATCGTCCCCTATGTGGTGGCGAGCGATGCGAAGCTGGTGGGCGGCAAGGTGGTGGGCGATCCCACGGAGGGCGCGCTGCTCGTGCTCGCCCACAAGGCGGGACTCGACATCGACGCCACGCGCGAGCGCTTCGAGCGCGTCGCCACTCTGCCGTTCGACCCCACCTACAAGCTCATGGCCACCTTCAACACGGCGCACGACGCGGCCGGCAACGTGGTGGTGCGCTGCCATGTGAAGGGTGCCGCGCCCGCCGTGATGGGCCGCGCCACCACCGCGCTTGCGGGCGGCGAGAGCATTCCGTGGGACGAGGACCTCATGAAGCGCGCGGAGGAGAACGTGGCGCGAATGGGGGGCGACGGCCTCCGCGTGATGGCGGCCGCCTACCGCGACCTCGAGCCGTCCTCGTTCGATCCGAACGGCGACCTCCTGTCGTACGTGACCGAGCTCGAGATGACGAGCCTCGTGGGCATGGTCGATCCGGCGCGCGAGGAGTCCAAGCCGGCGGTGCAGAACGCGCAGAGCGCGCACATCCGCGTGCGCATGGTCACGGGCGACGACGTGGTGACGGGCGCGGCGATCGCCAAGCAGCTCGGGATCGACGGCGAGGCGATCCTCGGCGCCGACTTCGCCGCGATGGACGAGCAGGAGCGGCTCGACCGGATCGACGCCATCGGCGTGGTGGGACGCGTGGCCCCCGAGCACAAGGTGATGCTCGTGGACACCCTCAAGCAGAAGGGCCACGTGGTGGCGATGACGGGCGACGGCGTGAACGACGCGCCCGCGATCAAGGCCGCGCACATCGGCATCGCGATGGGCAGCGGCACCGAGGTGGCGAAGAACGCCGGACGGATGATCCTCTCGGACGACAACTTCGCCACGATCGTGCACGCCGTGGAGCAGGGCCGTAAGCTCTACGACAACCTCACGAAGTACATCCGCTTCGTGCTGATCACGCTCGTGGCGTTCGTGCTCACGTTCCTCGGGGCCACGCTGCTGAACATCGCGGCGGGGCAGCCGTTCACGTCGCCCCAGGTGCTGTGGATCCACTTCCTCGTGAGCGCGCCGTTCGGAGTCGCGCTCGGACTTGACAAGCAGACCCCGGGCCTGATGCGGTTGCGTCCCCGTCCCCGTGACGAATCGATCATGACCGTGCCGCTCAAGCTCACCGCCGGTCTGGCGGGCCTCTACATGGCGATCGTGCTCGACGCCCTCATCGCGTTCGGCAAGTCGCACTACGGCAGCGTGGCGATCGGCTCCTCGATCGGGCTCACCGCGTTCGCGCTGATGGTGATCGTGGCCGCCTACGAGTGCCGCAGCGCCACCCTCTCCACGCTCACGCAGGACACGTTCGACAACAGGATGCTCAACCTCACCGCGCTCGCCGAGTTCATCCTCGCCGTGATGGTCACCCAGATGGACGCCTTCAACCGGCTGCTCGACACGCGACCGCTCACCGCCGGGCAGTTCGGCCTCGCGCTGGCGGCGGCTGCGCTCATGTTCGTGCTCTGGGAGATCGCCAAGCGCGTGGCGCGAGACAGGACGGCGTGATGAACGGGCGGAACGTGCGCGTGGCCGCCGCCCTCATCGTGGTGCTGTGGGCGATCGTGCAGATCGAGGGGCGGCGCCCGCGGCGGGCGGAGCAGGATGATGGGACCTTGGAGGGAGTGGAGATCGAGCGCAAGTTCCTCGTCTACGAGCTTCCGGACCTGTCCGACCATCCGGGGGAGGAGATCGAGCAGGGCTACCTGGCGCTCGACGGCGAGGTGGAGCTGCGCGTGCGGCGAGCCGGCACCTCCACGCTCATCACGATGAAGGCGGGCGGCGGCGAGTCGCGCTTCGAGGAGGAGTTCGAGATCGACCCCGCGCGCTTCAAGGAGCTGTGGAAGTTCACGGCGGGACGCAGGCTCCGCAAGACACGTCACAGGATCGACGCCGGCGACGGGCTCCTCTACGAGCTCGACGTGTACGCGGGCTGGCTCACGGGCCTCGCGGTGGTGGAGGTGGAGTTCCCCACGCTCGAGGCGAGCGCCGGCTTCGAGCCGCCCGACTGGTTCGGCCCCGAGGTCACGGGAGAGCCTCAGTACAAGAACCAGGCGCTCGCGCAGCTCGAGTCGAACGCCCGCGCCGAGCGAGTGTTCAAGCTGCACATGCGCGAGCCGGTGGCGGATGGCATCCGCCGCATCGCGCGCGGCCAGATCGAGGAGGTGCTCGACAGGCTCGAGGGGCGCACCGACGAGGGCTTCGGCACCGCCGTGCACGAGTCGCGCAAGTCGCTCAAGCGGCTGCGCGCGATCGTGAGGCTCGTGCGCGATGAGGTGGGCGACGACGTGTACCGCCGCGAGAACGCATGCTTCCGCGACGTCGGCCGCGCGCTGTCCGGCCCGCGCGACGCGCACATTCTCATCGAGGCGCTCGACTCGCTCACCGAGCGCTACTCGGACGAGACTGCGGACCTGACGGCCTTTCGCGCGCAGCTCGAGCGCGCGTACGAGGCGCTGCAGGCGGAGCTCACAGAGGGCTCGCCGCTCCTGGCCGAGCTGGCCGCGGAACTGCGCGCCGCGGAGGACCGTGTGGCGGACTGGCGGCTGCGCGACCGCGGCTTCCGGCTCGTGTCACCGGGCCTCGACCGCGCGTACCGAAGGGGCCGCCGCGCCTACCGCGCCGCGCTGGACGATCCGAGCCCGGAGCACCTGCACGAGTGGCGCAAGCGCGTGAAGGACCTCTGGTACTCGCTTCAGATACTCGAGGAGGCCGGGCCGCGACGCATCAAGAAGCTTGCCTCAGAGGCACACGACCTCTCCGACCTGCTCGGCGAAGACCACGACTTCGTGGTGCTCGAGCAGCGTTCCGCAGGTCCCGGCGCCGACCTGTCGGAGGGGTCCCTCGCTGCGCTCCGCGGCATGAGCGAGCGGCGCCGGGGCGAGCTTCAGGCGCAGGCGTTCCACATGGCTCCGGGCCTGTACCGCAAGGCGCCCGCGGCGTTCGTGGACCGGGTGAGGCGCGGCTGGCGGAAGCATGGGGGCGCGAAGTGAGGCGCCGACTCTACGCCGCGGCCGCGCTGCTGCTCCTGACGGCGGCGGTGGTGATCGCGATCGTCACCTTCATTCAGAACTTCCCGCGTGGCATCGCGGTGGCGGCGTGCCTGTTCGCCGCGGTGGCGATGGCGTGGTGGGGGCTCGTGCACGAACGCCTCGCGCGTACTCTGGCCATCGCACTGGCCGGTGCGCTGCTCTTGGGCGCGGTGCTGCTGGTGGTGCTCGAGGGCGAGGCGCTGAAGGACGCGCTCGTGGTGGTGGCGTTCCTGCTGTCGGTGTCCGCCGCGCGGCAGGCATTCGCCACGCGCGCCGAGCTGCCGGACGGCCCCCGGCCCCAGCGGGCGGTCCTCTTCTACAACCCCAAGTCGGGCGGTGGGAAGGCCGAGCGCTTCCGCGTGGCGGACGAGGCGCGGGCGCGCGGTGTGGAGCCGATCGAGCTGCGGCTCGGCGACGACCTCCGTGAACTCGTGGACCGTGCGGTGGCCGGCGGGGCGGACGCGCTGTCGATGGCCGGCGGCGACGGCTCGCAGGCGATCGTCGCGGCTGCCGCGGCCGAGCACGGCCTGCCCTATGCGTGCATTCCGTCGGGCACGCGCAACCACTTCGCGCTCGACCTGGGCGTGGATCGCGATGACGTGGTGGGCGCCCTCGACGCGCTCGTGGCGGGGCGCGAGCGGGTGGTCGACCTGGCCGAGGTGAACGGCCGGGTGTTCGTGAACAACGTGTCGCTCGGGGTGTATGCCGAGGCGGTGCAGCAGGAGGGCTATCGAGACGCCAAGCTGCGCACCCTCCTCGATACCGCTCCGCGCGTGCTCGGTGCAAACGGCAGCGAGCTGGATCTCCACTGGAACGGGCCCGACGGACAGGAGTACGTGAGGGCGGCCGTGCTGCTCGTCTCGAACGACCCGTACCGGCTCGGTCGCGCGCTCGGGTCGGGCACCCGTCCCCGGCTCGACGGTGGAGTGCTCGGGGTGGCCGCCTTCACGGGAAGCAACCGGAGCGCGCAGCCTCCTCGTGTGGAGGAGTGGTGTGTGGAGTCGTTCGAGGTCCGCTCCGCCGGGCGCATCGCGGCCGGCGTGGACGGCGAGGCGCTCGTGTTCGATTCGCCGGTGCGCTTCCACACGCGGCCCGCCGCGCTGCGCGTGTTGATCGCGCCGCAGCACCCCGGAGCGTCGCCATCCGCACGGCTGCCCGATACGCCGTGGGGAATGTTCGGGGCCCTCGCCCGGATGACGTTCGGCCGCGCAGCGACCTAGGCGACCGAGCTCAGCGCCGGCCGGCGGTCACCGGATCGCTCCTGCGAGTTTGCGATGTGGCGCCGCGCCCAGCCGTAGGGGCGGGTGGCGCTTGCCGAGGGGTCGTGATGCAGGTGGTCATCGATGTCGGCGAGCTTCACCGTGCGGGCCAGACGGCCCGCCGCCCCCGGGGCATATGCCACCCGCAGCGCGTGCAGCTCGAACGACTCCGAGGGGTCGCGGGTGAGCAGGCGCACCGCGTCGGCCTCCACGTCGGTGAGGCCACTCCCCTGCAGTTCCTCGAGCGACGCGGGCGTCCACTCGAGCAGGTCGTGCAGGAAGGCCACGCTTCGCGCCTCGTCGGGCACCGATGCCGCCACGCGCTCCAGGTGCTCGACCATCAGGTGGCCAGAGCGGTCGCGCTGGTGGTCGTGCGTGGCGTATGCGATCTGCCGGGCGATTGCGCTTTCCATGGCTACAAGGCGCAGTGTCGCGTGGGCGGGCGCGGGTGGCAACTGTGCGCACACCCTCATCTGCGTGGTGCCAGCCCTATGGGTGAAAGCGGCGGTGGTGCGTGCCCCCCCGGACACGCATGCGCGCCCCATTGTTGAGCCATTGCGGCGCTGAGAGCCTTCTCCCAAAGAGTTCCTTCGAAGGGAGCCGCAATGACAATCGCCTCGAGTTACCCACTTCTCAATGCAATCTGGACCATGCTCGTCTTCTTCGGATTCGTGATCTGGCTCTGGATGCTGTTCGCGGTCCTGGTGGACGTGTTCCGCCGGCATGACGCCTCCGGCTGGGTCAAGGCCGGCTGGACGGTGCTCATCATCGTTCTGCCGTTCCTCGGCGTGCTGATCTACCTGATCGCCCACGGCCGTGACATGGCCGAGCGCCGGGCGCAGGACGTGCAGACGAGCCAGGCCCAGTTCGACCAGCACATCCGCACGGTGGCGGGTGGCGGCGGTGGCGCGGCCAGCGAGATCAGCCAGGCCAAGGAGCTGCTCGACAGCGGCGCCATCACACAGGCCGAGTTCGAAGAGATCAAGCGGCACGCTCTCGCTGCCCGTTCTGGCGACCGGGTGCCCGCGGCCACCGCATAGCTGCTGGGGTGACGGATGACGCTCGACCTCGCTCTGATCGTCTTTCCGCACGTGGACGCAGCGGACCACGCCTTCGCGGACGCAAGCCAGGCCGGCGGTAACGCCGCCTGGCTCCGCGAGGCGGCCGTGGTGGAGCATCACAGGCGCGACCGCATCTCCGTGCGCGGCACCGTGGCGGGCCACTACGTCGACGAGGACGACGAGGGCGACGCGATGGGAAAGAGCACGGTCGAAGGCGCGCTCACCGGAGCGGTGGCCGGCGCGGTGTTCGGGCCTGCGGGGATGGCCGCCGGTTTCGCGGCCGGCGGAACGATCGGAGGGGTGGCGCAGGCGGACAGCGCGCCTCACAACCACAGCGCGCTGTTCGACGAGTTGCGCGCCGACGTGCCGGAGAAGTCTTCGGCGATCGTGCTGCTGGCGGCCCCCGCGCACGTCGACCGGATGGTCGCCGCGTTCGAGGGCCGCCAGGACGCGAAGCTGATCCGCCACGGGCTCTCGGACGAGGCCGCGGCCTCGCTTCAGGCCGCGGTGGCTCAGTCGCCCGCCGTGCTCCAGGGTGGCGGCTCGTAGGCCGCCCCCGGCACGCCGCCGATGCAGAGCACGCGGAGGCCCTCCGCGCCCGAGGACACCACGCGCGCGGTGCCGGCGTCCACGCGCACGAGGTGCTCGGCGTCGAGCGGGAGCCGCGCTCCCTCGATGTCCACCGAGCCTGAGCCGCGCAGCGCGACATAGAGCTCCTGCTGGCCGGACTCCGACTCGTCGTGCGACCTGGTGGAGTAGTCAGGCGGCAGGTCCATGATGTTCGCGCCGAACGCGCTTATGTCGAGGCCGGCGCGGACCAGCTTGGCGAAGCCGTCCCACAAGGTGGGCAGCTCATCGATCGACTTCGCGGCATAGCCAGACATGGTCTCGATCATGATGTCACCAGTCCCATGTTCTGGGCGATCGTGGCCATCGTACGATCGTGTTCAGCCACCGGACTGAGCTCGATCAGCTCGACCGGCTCGAGGGTCTGCACGAAATGGCCGGGCCGCAGGTGGTACACCTCGCCCTCGCGCACGACCTCGGACGGCTCGTCGCGGTAGTCCACCCGGAACGACCCCTTCACCACGTACCCCCAGTGGTCGCACTGGCAGCGGTCGTGGGGGAGTCCCTTGAACGGCGACTCGTCCGGCGGGAACTGGGCCGGCATCGACTCGAACGCGATGCGGATGCCGGCGGCATCAACCGAGCGTCCCTCGTATCCCCCGAGAACCATCGGCTCGAGGTCATCCTTGGACACGTGCATGAAGCACACTCCCTTCGTTCGTGGTTGCCGCCACCGCGGCGCGGTGGCGGATGACGAGAAGCAGCAGGCAGCCGCCGCCGATCGCGGCAGGGCCTAGACCGGCGATGAGCAGCGCGGCGCGCGCTCCGAGCGCGCCCACCGCGATGCCGCCGAGCACGAGCGCGCCCAGCTCGGCGCCGTTGCGGGCGCCGTTGTAGGCGGCGAAGGCGCGGCCTCGCAGTGCGTCCGGCACGCGCTCGTGTATGAGGGTCCGCAGCAGCACGTTCTTCACTCCGTGCGCCACGCCGCCGAAGGTGAAGCCGATCAGCGCCACCCAGATCACGGGCGACACGGCTCCACCGGCGATGCCGAGTCCCTGCAGGACCACGGCGGAGAGCCCCGCGGCCGCCAGCCGCGGCGGGCTCACGCGGTGCGCGAGCCCGGCCGCGCCCGCCGCCATGCCCAGCGTCCACGAGGTGAGCAACAGCCCGTAGGCGACGCCGCCCGCTTCGAGTACGTCCGTGACGAAGAAGGGCTCGGCGGTGGCGGACATCGAAAAGAGCGCCAGTGCGGCCACCGCGCCGCCGAGGGCGATCGCCAGATCGCGCTCGCGCGTGAGGAACACGAAGCCGTCGCGGGCTCGTGGCGGCGCCTCGGCGTCCTGGGTGGTTGCGGGCCGGCGGCGCGCGTGCAGCGCCAGCGCGGCCGCGGCCACGAGCGCGAACGACGCCGCGTCGAGGGCGAGCGCGAGCCACAGGAGCCCGGCGGCTGCCAGTGCACCGCCTGCCAGCGGACCAACCGTGAACCCGAGCGAGCGGGCGGACTCCATGAGCCCGTTGGCCCGCCCGGCACTCGCCTCCGGCCCCGCCGCCGCGGGCACGAGCGCGAACTCGGCGGCCTGGCTCACGGCCACGCCGAGCCCGAGCACGGTCATCAGCGGCAGCAGCGCCCAGAGGCTGTCGAGTCCCGCGATCATCGCCACCACCACCGCCGCCTGAAGCAGCGACACGCCTGCGAGCAACGCCCGGTTCTCGAAGCGATCGACGATCGCGCCGGCCGCGCCCGCGGCGAGCACGAGCGGGCCCCACAGGGCGAAGATCAGCGCCGAGACGGCAAAGGCAGAGCCGGTCCGCTGCTGCACGTGGAGGATGAGCGGGAAGACGGCCATGAAGTCTCCGAGGGCCGAAAGCCCTGCCGCGCCGGCGAGTAGGCGGAGGTCCCGGCTGTGCGGAGAGGTCATGAGCGCGATGCTCACAGGCGACCGTTCGTCTTCCGTTCGGCTTGCGTGAAAGCACCGCGATGCAGGACAGTTGGCCCATGCTCGACGTGCGCCTCGCGGGCGGGCTCGCAGTGGCGGCGGATGGCGAGGAGCTGCCGGCGCCGGCCTCGCGCCGGGCGCGCTCGCTGCTCGCCTACCTCGCGCTGCGGCCGGGGCCACAGTCGCGCGCGCAGCTTGCGGCGCGCTTCTGGCCGGAGGTGCTCGACGAGTCGGCGCGCGCGAGCCTCAGAGTGGCGCTCACCGAGCTGCGCCAGGCGCTCGGTGCGGCGGCGAGCCACCTCGTGGCCACGCGCGACACGGTCGCGCTCGAGGGCGCTGACCTTCGCGTGGACACGCGCGCATTCGACGAGGCACTGGCACGCGGCGACGTGACCGCCGCGCTCGCTGCGTGCAGCGGAGAGATCCTCGACGGCTTCGAGGACGAGTGGGCCCTCGACGCGCGGCGCCAGCACGCGGAGCGGCTTGCCGAAGCGCTCGAGCACGCGGCGGCCTCTACCGACGATCCGCTCGAGGCTATTCGTCTTACGCGCGCGCAGGTCACGCTCGACCCGCTGGCCGAGGCGGCCAACCGCCGGCTGATCGAACGGCTCGCGGCGGCCGGTGACCGGGCGGCCGCCCTCGCGGCCGGGCGGCAGTTCACCGAACGGCTTCGCGCACAGCTCGGCATCCCGCCCTCACCGGAGACGCGCGCGCTCATCGACGCCCTGCGCCGTCCCGAGGTGCCCCCAATTCCGCCGCCCGCCGCCGTGACACGCGCGCACGACACCCAGTTCGTGGGCCGCCACGCGGAGCTCGACCGGCTGCGCGCCTCGTGGGGAGGCGTGCAGATGCACAGCGACCGGCGGGTGGTGCTGGTGGCGGGCGAGCCCGGCGTCGGCAAGACGCGCCTGGTGGGCCACTTCGCCTCGGCCGCGCTCGATGAGGGTGCCACCGTGCTGCTCGGCCGCTGCTCCGAGGAGCCGCTCGCCCCCTTCGAGCCCTTCGCCGAGGGGCTGCGGCAGGCGGGCGCGGCCGAGGCACTGCGGCCTGGCGACAGCGAGGATGCGGGCGCGCGCCACCGCCTGTTCGACACGGTTGATGCCACGCTCTCCCAGATCGCTTCGCGCGCACCTCTGCTCCTCGTGCTCGACGACCTCCAGTGGGCCGACCCGGGCACGCTCCTTCTGCTGACCTTCCTCGTGCGGTCTCCCCGTCCGGGTCCGCTGCTCGTGCTCGGCGTGTACAGGGACACTGACCTCGGCCGGCGCAGCCCCCTCACGGCGGCGCTGGCGGTGCTGCAGCGAGACGGCGCGCTCGACAGAGTGCGCCTGCGCGGCCTCGCACAGGAAGACGTCGCGGCGCTCGCACGCTCGCTGCTCGGCTCCGACGACGTTGCGGCGCGGGTGTACGCGCGCACCGACGGCAACGCCTTCTTCGTGGAGGAGGTGCTGCGCGGCCTGGCCGAGTCCGACGCGCCGGACGTGCCGGAGAGCGTGCGCCAGGCCGTGGGTGCGCGGCTCTCGGGTCTGAGCGAGGAGGCGAACGAGCTGCTGGCAGCCGCCGCCGTCCTCGGCCTGGAGCATGACGCGCGGGTGCTCGAGGCCACAGCGGCGATCGCGCCCTCGGTCGCCGAGCAGGCAGTGGACGAGGTGCTGCGTGCGCACCTCCTGCGCCCCGCCGCCGCGCCGCAGCACTTCGAGTTCGCCCACGCCCTCGTGCGCGAGACGGTGCTCGACGAAATCAACGTGCTGCGCCGCGCCCGGCTGCACCGGCGCGCGGCCGAGGCGCTGAGTGCGCTCGGCGAGGAACGGCATCTCGAGGAGATCGCCATGCATCTCTTCGAGGCGGCGTCGGCCGGCGATGCCCGCGAAGCGGCGGCGATGCTCGAGCGCGCCGGCCGGCGGGCATTCGAGCGCTTGGCCTACGAGGACGCCGCGGAGCGCTTCGGGCGCGCGCTCGAGGCATTGAGCCTGGCCGGCGGAGAGGACGAGGCCGGGCCGCTGCTGCTCGCTCGCGGTCACGCTCTGCTGCGCGCCGGCGACGTCGACGAGGCCCGCGCGGCGTTCTCCTCCGCACGGGCGCTGGCTCGCCGCACCGGCGACCCGTCGCTCGTGGCCGAGGCGGCACTCGGCTTCGCGGGGCTCGGCATCGCGATCATCGACGTGGACCAGGCCACGGTCGCCCGACTCGAGGAGGCGCTCGAGCTAGTGGAGGACGATGCGCTCCGCTCGCGCCTCCTGGCGCGGCTCGCGGTCGAGCTCTACTACGCGCCCGACCGCACGCGCTCGGAGCTGCTCAGCTCGAGCGCGGTGGACGCGGCGCGGGCTTCGCGAGATGAGAGCGCGGTGGCTTCCGCCCTCGGCGCTCGGCACGTTGCGCTCTGGCGACCGGACCGGCTTGACGAACGTCTGGCGGCCGCCGACGAGATGATCGCGGCGGCGCGCGCCGCGGGCGAGCGTCACACCGAGCTTCAGGCGCGCAACTGGCGCGTGTCCGATCTCTTCGAGCTGGGGGACATGGTGGCCTGCCGGGCGGAAATGGCTCGCCACGGCGAGCTGGCGCAGGAGCTGCGGCTGCCGGCCTTCGAGTGGTACACGCCGCTGTGGGCGGGCCTGCTGGCCACGCTCGCCGGCCGCTTCGAGGAAGCGGAGCCGCTGCTGGCGGAAGCCGAGCAGGCGGGCGGGCGCGCCGGCGATCGCAATGCCGAGCTCTTCGCCGAGATGATTCGCTTCTGCGGCCAGATGAGCCGCGAGGCGTTCGACGAGATCGAGATGGCGTTCCTCGAGGACAAGATCGCGAACTCGCCGGCCGGGCCCGCTTACCGCGGCTCCTACTCATGGATCCTGGCGGGCCTCGGCGAGACGGCGCGCGCGCAGGAGATGCTCGCCACCGCGATGTCCGAGCCGCAGGCGTTCGACGCGAACTGGATCTCGTTCCAGGTGGAGTGCTCCGAGGCGAGCGTGCTGCTCGGCCACGCCACCCACGCGCAAACGCTGTATGAGCGCCTGGTGCCCTACGCCGGCCGTCCCGCCACCGCGGGCAGGGCCGCCACCAGCTTCGGGGCGGTCGACCGCTCGCTGGGCGGCTTGGCGGCGCTGCTCGGCCGCCAGGACGCAGCGGTCCAACACCTGGAGGACGCGCTGCGCCTGGACGAGCTGACGGGCTGCCTGATCTGGCGCGAGCACGCCGAGCGGCGGCTCAGGCAGTTGCGTCCGCGCGCCTACAGCCCGAGCGGATGCCGTGCCACGTAACCGCGGCTCGACCGGTGCTGCGGCCGCCAGCGCGGCCCGTTCTCGCCCGCCCCCGACGTGTCGAAGCGCAGGCCCGCCACGATCATGTACGCGTGGCCCGAGTTCGCGTAGACGGTGATCCACTGGCCGCGCCCGCGTGCACCCCAGCGCTCGAACTGTGTGGAGTCGAGCGGCCGGGTGACGAGATTGGCGCCGTGAAGCGCGTGGCTCACGGAACCGGAGCAGTCGAAGGCCGTGTCGTTGAAGCCGCGCCCGTGGCCGCCGCCGTAGCGGTAGTGGGTGTGCGTGATCTGATTGGCGGCGGCGATCACCTGCTTCACCGCCTCCGGCGCGGTGGCCGGCGCGAGCGCCGTATGGCCGTCGCTCGCGAGCCTCGCCACGGCGCCGGGCACGGTGGGCCCAGCGGGGGTGGACACGAGTGCCGCCATGCGCTTGCGGATAAGCGCCTCCTCGCTCCGGCTCATCACGCCATCCACGCGAAGCTGCTCGTGCCGTTCGAAGCGGCGGACGGCCCGGCGCGTGCTGGGTCCGAACACACCGTCCACGCCGGTATCGAAGCCGAGATGCGTGAGCCAGGACTGGAGCACCTTCACGTCGTGGCCGCGCGACCCCATGCGCAGCGTCTTGTCGCCGAAGTGGGCGAGGGCGGCAGGAGCCGCAACTAACGGCAGGAGTGCCGTGAGGGCGCAGGCGGGAAGCGCGCGCCGCAACGCGGCAGCTGTCATGGGCGATCCTCTCTTTCGTCAGCGCTTCCGGGGTTAGCTGACGGGCTCGCGCGGAAAGAGTCGCGCTACGCCTTTCGGCGATTCGCCCCGACGAACTGGGTCCCCCGGCCGCCGTCACCACCTGAGCGGTGGCAGCGGTTCAGCAAGGTTCAATCGCCTGCATCAACCGCCGTCGAGGGCGGAAGTAGCGGTCCCGGTCAGCCCAACGACATCGAAGCGGCCGCGGCCGTCACAGCCGCGGCCGCCACATTGGGGAGGTCCCCGGGCTCTTTAGCGTCGATCCCGGTTCGCAACCGGTCTACCCGCTCGGGCGGGGTCCACGAGGTGCGATGTCGGGCGTCTTACTAAGCGGGCTCGATCTCGCGGCTGTAGATGCGGTAGCGCTTGACCACATCGCCACCGAGAGCCTCCATCGCGCGGTTCATCGGCTCGTTGGTCTCGAGGATCCAGCCGGTCTCCGCGCGCTTCACGCCGTTCGCACGCACCGTCTCCCAGACGTCCACGTAGAACGCAGCCGCGGTGCCCGTGTGCTGGTACTCCGGCTTCACCCCGAGCGCGAACACGCGGATCTCGTCCATCTTGCGCCGCTCCCGCAGGAACCTGATCCAGCCGAACGGCAGGAGGCGCCCGTTCAGCTTCGCCAGCACCTGGTTGTAGTCGTCGAGCGTCAGCGCGGCGCCCACCACATGCCCGTCCTTCTCCGCGATGAGCGCCCACTTCTCGTCGAGGATCGGCTTCAGCTCCTTGGCGTACGACTCGAGCTCGGCGTCGGTGAGCGGGACGAAGCCCCAGTTACGCTCCCAGGCCGAGTTGTAGACCTCCATGAACGCTCGCACCTCGTCCTTCAGGTCGCGCCGTCGCATCTTCCGGACCTTGATGCCGTGTTCGGTCTCGACCTTGCCCGCGAGCTTGTAGATCACCGGCAGCACGCGGTGATGCTCGTTCGCCATGATCTGCCACTTGAGGAGATCCATGGCCTTGCGCATGTCGTTCTCCTCGAGCAGCCGCCGGTAGTAGGGGTGGTGCCAGTTCTCGAGGATCTGCGGCTTGAGCTCGTGGCCCTCGACGAGCAGCCCGCACTCGTGGTTGGTGGAGAAGTCCATCGGCCCGACCATCCGGTCGCGCCCGCGTGAGCGGAGCCAGCTCTCAGCGGTGGCGAGCAGAGCGGCCGCCGCGTCCTCGTCGTCCTCGCACTCGAAGAAGCCGAAGAGCCCCCACTCGTTGCGCTGGAACTCGTTGAAGCGGTGATCCACGTGAGCGCTGATGCGGCCCACCGGGCGGCCGTCACGCCACGCCAGGAAGTACTCGGCCTCAGCGTGCTCGAAGAACGGGTTCTTTGCACGGTCGAGGTGGCGCTTGCGCTCGGAGATGAGCGGCGGCACCCAGTTCGGCGATTCCCGGTAGAGGGAGAACGGGAGCATGATGAACTCGCGCATCTCCCGCCGTCCGGCGACCGGCCGTACCTCGATTCCCGCCGCCTGCGTGCGGCGCTGAACGACGCGCTCCGCGGGTGCTCCGACCTTGGTTCGAGTGGCCACCTCCGCCGCCTTTCGTTCGCTTTGCTACAGCGGCCTCGTAGCTACCCCTCGGGAAGGGTTTCTCCCATGAAACTGTAAGCCCGGTTACTTCTACGCGCGCGCGCGAGACATACGCGTACGCGACCGCTCGCGGCCCGAGTCGAGGTGGCGCACGCCGATGAGGCTGAGGAAGGCGGCCACGCTCGCCACGCCGAACACGGCGGCATAGCCCTGAGTGGACGCGAGCGGGCCCTTCAAGAGGGTTACGGCGGCGCCTGCGAGCACCGGGCCGAGGAGGGTGCCGGCGCCACGGCTCAGGCCGAACATGCCGGCGGCGAGCCCGTGGTGCTCCTCGTCGAGCATGCCCATGAGCTCGGCGTATGGCAGCGCCATGATCATGCCCGCGGCAAACGCGGCGGGAATCACGGCGGCGATCAGCAGCGTGGACTGCGTGAACAGCGGCGCGAGCAGCGCAGCGCCGTACACCCACGACGCGTGCTTCATGAGTCGCGGCGGCCGCATGCGATCGCCGAGCGCGCCGGCCGTGAGGGCGCCACCCACCACCGACACAGCCACCACCGCAAGCACGGCCGAAGCCATGCTGGTGGATTTCCCGAGCCCCACCGTGATGTAGAGCACCACGAAGGTCTTCAGCGCGGCCACCGTGAGCTCCCACAGGGAGTTCGAGAGGAGAAGCCAGCCGATCTTCGGGCGCTCCGCGACGAGCTCGCGCACGCGGCGAAGAACTTCGCGCGGCCTCTCACGCTCCTCCTCTTCGCCCTTCCCCGGATCCTTCGCGTGACGGGCGAACACGAGCGTGACCGCCGCGATCGTCCCGGCGGCCACCACGAAGGGCAGCGCCTGGCTCACCGCCAGGAGCAGGCCGCCTCCCACGAGCGACGCGCCGAGCCCGATCTCGCGCCACGTCTTCTGAACCCCTTGGGAGCGCGCGCGCTGCTCGTCCGGGACCACGTCCGGGTAGAGCGCGCGGTAGGGCGCGTAGTAGGTGAAGTAGCCCACGTAGAAGAGCGCGAGCAGCAGGCCGAGCGGGACGATCGAGTGGAGGAGCGGCATGGTCACGAGCGCCACGACCATCGCCGGCGCTGCGGCGAGCATGAACGGCAGACGGCTTCCAAAACGCGTCTGCACGCTGTCCGACCAGCTACCCACAAGCAATGGCAGGAAGAGCCCGAACAGCCCCTCCCCTCCAATCATCGCGCCGGTGAGCGCCGGGCCGGAGAGCTGGTTGAGCAGCACCGGCAGGTAGGTGGAGACCATCGTGGCGGCCACCGACAGCCCGAACGTCGGGAACCCGAGCAGAACGAGCTTCGTGCGCTGCCCGCCGGTGAGCCGCTTCTGAGTCTTCGCCTCGGTGGCCACCGAGTCCGATTACCCGGTTTCGGGCGCCCGAGGGCGCCAGGTAAGGCTCCTGACGCCTCATGGCGCATCGCACCGGGGCCGGGGTAGCCGGGCGGCGAAGGCGATTCCAATCAGGAGGTTCTGATGGCAACTCAGACCACCACACGAAACGGCGGCACAGCAGTCGCCGACTGGCGCGACTCCACTCGCGTCTTCCTGCAGCCCATAGCGGCTCCCTCGATCCTCGGCCTATTCGGCTTCGCGGGCGCGACGTTCATGGTCGCCGCCCACCTGGCGCATTGGTACGGCGGTCCCACGTCGCTCAACTACATCTGGCCGTTCGCCGCCACGTTCGGCGGCATCGCTCAGTTCGCGGCGGCTTTGTGGGGTTACCGGGCCCGTGACGGGTTGGCCACCGCCATGCACGGCATGTGGGGCGCGTTCTGGATGGGCTTCGGGATTCTGTTCCTGCTCAACACCATTGGCGTCATCACCGTGCCGGTGGGGAAGTTCGTTCCCTTCGGCTATTGGTTCCTGGTGCTCGCGGTGATCACGGGTGCGGGGGCGCTGGCTTCGCTCGGCGAAAGCATCGGCTTCTTCACGGTGCTCGCGCCGCTGGCCGTTGGCTCCGCGTTCGCGGCGATCTTCTATCTCACCGGTGTCGGCGGCTGGGACAAGGCCGCTGGGTGGGTGCTGCTCGCCTCATCGTGGACCGCGACCTACGTCGCCACCGCGCTGATGCTCGTGAGCACGTTCGGCCGCACGATCCTGCCGATCGGCCAGTACAACCGCCATTCGAACATCCCCGGCGGGAAGTTCGTCCGTCCGCTCGAGTTCGAGCTGGGCGAGCCGGGTGTGAAGCAGGGCCAGTAAAGCCGAACATGCACGGCTATGAGGACCTGGGCCCCGCTGCTGAGCGGGGCTCAGCCCATCTCCAAGTCCCGCACGACCTGGCGGCGGCCGTCCACGTGCATTCCACGTACTCGGACGGCACCGCCACGGTCGAGGAGATCGTGGAGGCGGCCGCGGACGCCGAGGCCGACGCCGTGATCGTCACCGACCACGACACGATGCAGGCGAAGGGCGACGGCCACGAGGGCTGGCACAACGGCGTGCTGCTGCTCGTGGGGCTGGAGATCTCGCCGAAGGGCGGCCACTTTCTCGCCTTCGGGCTCGATCGCGCGATCGAGCATGCCGGCCGCAGCGAGCGCGAGATCTGCGAGGCGGTGAAGGCCGCGGGCGGCCTGGGCTTTCCCGCCCACCCGTTCTCGGAGGGCTCGCGCATCTCGCGCACGATCGCGCCGCCGCATCCGTGGAGCGAGCTGGACGGCTGCTCGGTCACGGGGATCGAGCTCTGGAGCCTGGTGACCGAGGCGGCGGAGCGCTGCCGCACGCCGCGCGAGCTCGCGAGGTTCATCCGCCGCCCGGACCGCGTGGTGGACCACCCGCCCGAGCGCAACATGCGGGAGTGGGACCGGCTCTGCCGCAAGCGGCGCGTGGTGGGCATCGGCGGGCTCGACGCGCATCAGTCGGGGCTCCGGCTCCCGGGCGGGCACGTGCTCTCGCCGATGCCGCACAGCCGCTTCTTCCGCATGCTCCGGACCCACGTGCTGTGTGACGCGCGGCCGAACGGCGAGCTGGCGCACGACCGCTCGCTCGTGCTCGAGGCGCTGCGGGAGGGCCGCTGCTTCCTGGGGCGCGACTCGCTAGCGAGCACGCGCGGCTTCCGCTTTTACGCCACCGGCACGGACGACGCCGTGTGGATGGGCGACGAGCGGCCGGCCGGCGAGTGGACACTCCATGTCCGCGTGCCGCAGCCGGCCGCCGTGGTGGTGATGAGGGACGGGCAGCCCCTGCACGAGGCGGACAACTCGTTCGATCTCGACGTCGCGGAACCGGGCGTGTACCGCGCGGAGGCGCGCCTCACGGTGGACGGCCGGCCGCGTACCTGGATCGTCTCGAACCCCATCTATCTGCGCGCTTGATGTCGGTGCACGTACAAGTCTTCGTTTGGTCCCGCGCGGGTCGAGCACTTGTCTCCGTGAGCTAGTTCGACCGGGGAGGATCCCATGCCAGACACCGCGCAGTTCGTACTCAACCGACTTGTGGAGTGGGGAGTGGGCCGCGTCTACGGCTACCCCGGCGACGGCATCAACGGACTCCTCGGAGCGTTCCACGAGGTGGGCGACGAGCTCGAGTTCACGCAGGTGCGACACGAGGAGATCGCCTCCTTCGCCGCCACCGCGCACGCGAAGCTCACCGGCGAGGTGGGCGTGTGCATGGCCACCTCCGGCCCCGGCGCGATCCACCTCCTCAACGGCCTCTACGACGCGAAGCTCGACCACCAGCCGGTGGTGGCGATCGTCGGCCAGCAGAAGCGCTTCTCGGTCGGCGCGAACTACCAGCAGGAGGTCGACCTCCAGGTCCTCTTCAAGGACGTGGCGAGCGAGTACCTCACCACCGTGATGACACCCGGCCAGGCGCGCCATGCGATCGACCGCGCGGTGCGGATCGCGCAGGCGTCGCGCTCGGTCACCGCCGTGATCATCCCGGAGGACGTGCAGGAGGCCGAGTACGAGGACCCGCCGCGCTCGCACGGCTCCGTCTTCTCCTCGATCGGCATCAGCGAGCCCGAGATCAGGCCGCGCGAAGAGGACCTCAAGCGCGCGGCGGACGTGCTCAATGAGGGTTCGAAGGTCGCGATGCTGATCGGGCAGGGTGCGGCACACGCCGCGGACGAGGTGGTTCAGGTGGCCGAGCTGCTCGGCGCGGGAGTGGCGAAGGCGCTCAACGGCCGCGCGGCCCTGCCTGACGACCTCCCGTTCGTCACTGGCGCGATCGGCCTGCTCGGCACCAAGCCGAGCTACGACATGGTGATGAACTGCGACACGCTGCTCATCGTCGGTTCGAACTTCCCGTACGCGGAGTGGCTGCCGGAGGAGGGCTCCTGCAAGGCGGTGCAGATCGACATCGACGGCCGCCTGCTCGGCATGCGCTACTCGCCCACCGTGGCCAACCTGATCGGCGACTCGAAGGACACGCTCAAGGCGCTGATTCCGCACCTCCAGCGCAAGGAGGACCGCTCCTGGCGCGAGAACATCGAGCAGGAGGTGGACCGCTGGTGGCGCATCCTCGACGAGCGCGCCCAGGACAGCGCGGATCCGCTCAACCCGCAGCTCGTGTTCCACGAGCTGTCGAAGCGGCTGCCGGATGACTGCATCCTCACCGCGGACTCGGGCTCGGCAACCAACTGGTGGGCGCGCCACCTGAAGCTGCGCAAGGGGATGAAGGCGGCGCTTTCCGGCACGCTCGCGACGATGTGCCCGGGCGTGCCGTACGCGCTGGCGGCGAAGTTCGCGTTCCCGGAGCGGCCGGTGATCGCGAGCCTGGGGGACGGCGCGATGCAGATGCTCGGCAACGCCGCGCTCATCGACATCGCCCACTACCACGAGCGCTGGTCCAACAAGCAGTGCATCATCGTCGTGCTCCACAACAACGACCTCAACCAGGTCACCTGGGAGCAGCGCGTGATGGCCGGCGATCCGAAGCTCCAGGCGTCGCAGGTGCTGCCTGACTTCAACTTCACCCGCTATGCCGAGCAGCTCGGCCTCAAGGGCATCCGCGTGCAGCGGCCCGAGGACGTGGGGCCGGCCTGGGACGAGGCGCTCGCGGCCGACAGGCCGGTGGTGTACGAGGCGATCACCGATCCCGAGGTGCCGCCGCTGCCGCCGCACATCAAGTTCAACCAGGCCCAGAAGATGGCCATGGCCCTCCCCGGCGACCCGCACACGGGGCGCATCGTCAAGCAGTCGATCAAGGGGAAGGTCGACGAGCTGATCAACCGCTAGGGGAGGCGCAGATGACAACCGAGACGGTTCCCGCACGCGTTGACCAGCGCTACAGCGGCGGCATGGCCGCTGTGGCGCAGGTGAACATCAACAGCCTGAAGCAGGCGCTCGAGGCGACCGTGGAGGGCGAGGTGCGCTTCGACACCGCATCGAAGGCCCTGTACGCCACGGACGCTTCCAACTTCCGCCAGGTGCCGCTCGGCGTGGTGATCCCGAAGACGCTCGAAGACGTGGTCGCCACGCACCGCGCCTGCCACGAGCACGGCGCGCCGGTGCTCGCGCGCGGCGGAGGCACCAGCCTCTCGGGCGAGACCGTGAACTTCGCCGTGGTGATCGACGTGTCGAAGTACCTGACGAAGATCGACGAGCCCGACCCTGAGACCCAGACGGTCACGGCGCAGCCGGGGGTGATCAACGAGCACCTGAACGAGAAGACGGGCGAGACGCTCGGCATGGTGTTCGGCCCGGATCCCTCCACGCACGCCTACTGCACGATCGGCGGCAACATCGGCAACAACTCGTGCGGCATCCACTCGGTGCAGTCGCAGGTGTACGGCCCGGGGCCGCGGACCTCCGACAGCGTGGAGGCCCTGGAGGTGGTGACCTACGACGGCGAGCGCTTCTGGGTGGGCGTGGGCGAGGAGGACAGGCTCGACGAGATCATCGCCGCCGGCGGCCGCAAGGGCGAGATCTACGCGAAGCTGCGCGACCTGCGCGATCGCCATGCCGATCTGATCCGCGAGCGCTACCAGCCGGTGACGGACGTGCCGCGCCGCGTGTCCGGCTACAACCTCGACGAGCTGCTGCCGGAGCGCGGATTCAACGTGGCGCGCGCGCTCGTGGGCACCGAGTGCACCTGCGTCACGGTGCTGAACGCAAAGCTCAAGCTCACCCCCGGCCTCTACCAGCGCACGCTCGTGATCGTCGAGTACGACGGGATCGCGGACGCCGCCGAGCACGTGATGGAGATCATGGACTGGGGGCCGATCGGCCTCGAGGCCCTCGACCACCTCCTGATCGAGAACATGACGGCAGAGGGCAAGCACGTGGACGACATCAAGGAGCTGCCGCGCGCCACCCAGCCCGACAGCGCCTGGCTGCTCGTGCAGTTCGGCGCGGACACCACTGAGGAGTCGCTGGCGAAGGCCGAGGAGTTCGCCCAGTGGCTGCGCAACAAGAAGGGCTATGAAGAGGATCGGGTGTCGATCTACCGCAGCGAACAGGAGGGCGGCAGCAGCTCGGAGATCTGGGAGATCCGCGAGGGCGGCCTCGGCTCCACCGCCTTCCCGCCCGACGGCCACGACCACTGGCCGGGCTGGGAGGACTCGGCGGTGCCGCCCCCGCGAATCGGCGAGTACGTGCGCGACCTCCAGAAGCTCTACGACAAGTACGGCTACCGGGGAGCGCTCTACGGCCACTTCGGCCAGGGCTGCATCCACTCGCGAATCGACTTCGACCTTCGCAGCGCCGAAGGCGTGCGCAAGTACAGGGAGTTCATGGAGGAAGCGGCGGACCTCGTGATCTCCCACGGCGGCTCGCTGTCCGGTGAGCACGGCGACGGCCAGCAGCGCGCCGAGCTGCTCGTGAAGCAGTACGGCCCGGAGCTGATCGAGGCGATGCGCGAGTTCAAGTCGATCTGGGACCCGGACTGGAAGATGAACCCGGGCAAGGTGGTCGATCCCTACCGCCTCGACGAGCACCTTAAGCTCGGTCCGGACTACAACCCGCCGCGCCCGAACGTGCGCTTCGCCTACAAGCAGGACGGTGGCGACTTCGCGCACGCGGCCCTGCGCTGCGTGGGCGTTGGGCAGTGCCGCATCCCGGACGCCGAGAACGTGATGTGCCCGAGCTACCAGGTCACGCGCGAGGAGAAGCACACCACGCGCGGGCGCGCCCGCCTCCTGTTCGAGATGCTCCAGGGCGACGTCATCAAGGACGGCTGGCAGAGCGAGGAGGTGTACGACGCGCTCGATCTTTGCCTCGCCTGCAAGGGCTGCACGAACGACTGTCCGGTGAACGTGGACATGCCCACGTACAAGGCGGAGTTCCTGCACCACCACTTCAAGAGCGCGAAGCGCTGGCGCCCGCGCTACGCCTACGCGTTCGGGCTGATCGACCGCGCGGCGGCCGTGGCGTCGAAGTTCCCCGAGATCACGAACTTCGTCACGCACACGCCGCCCCTCTCGCGTCTCGCGAAGGTGGCGGCCGGGATGGCGCGCGAGCGCGAGATCCCGACGTTCGCGCCGCTCACGCTCCAGGAGTGGTTCAAGGCCCGCGGGGGCGCGGCAAACCCGTCAGGCCCGCCGGTGGTGCTGTGGCCGGACACGTTCAACAACTACTTCCACACGGACGTGGGCGTGGCGTGCGTGGAGGCGATCGAGGCGGCGGGCTGGAACGTGATCATGCCCGAGCACCACGTGTGCTGCGGCCGGCCGCTG
>DASUWY010000067.1 GCA_036378175.1 Thermoleophilaceae bacterium | reverse complement strand
TGACGTGGTCGATCGAAAGGCTGATTATCAGCGTTTAGATCGACCACGTCGGTCAGGCGAGTGGGATCTCGGCGTGCACGGCGAAGCCGCCGCCGTCGCGCGGGCCCGCCTCGAGGCGCCCGCCATATAGCGCCACCCGTTCGCGCATGCCGATCAGGCCGTGCCCGGCGCCGTCGCCGTTCGGGTGTTGTGCGCCGCTGCCGTCGTCGGCCACGTCCACATCGAGTGCCGCCGGCAGGTAGCGCAGGCGCACCTCCGCGTGGGCAGGACCCGCGTGCTTGAGCGCGTTCGTGAGGCTCTCCTGCACCACGCGGTACGCGCAGAGGTCGACCCCCGCGGGGAGCGGCCTGCGCTCGCCCTCCACCTCGAGCCTCACCGGCAGGCCGGCACGCTCGATCTGCTCCACGAGGAAGTCGAGCTGGGCGAGTCCCGGCTGCGGCTCGAGCTCTCCGCCCGTGTCGCCGTTGCGGCGCAGCATCCCCAGCAGCCGCCGGGCCTCGGCGAGCGCCTGCCGGCCCGATGTTTCGATCGAGGTGAGCGCCTCGCGGGTGGAGTCGGCCCCCTCGGGCAGCGCGTGCCGTTCCGCGCCGGCCTGCACGACCATGACGCTGACGTTGTGCGCCACCAGATCGTGCAACTCGCGGGCGATCCGGGCGCGCTCCTCGGCCACGGCCTGCTCGGCACGCAGCTCGCGGTCACGTTCGAGGAGTTCAGCCTGGGCGGCGAGCGCCTCCGCGCGCAGCTGCCGATCGCGCACCGCGCGCCTCACCAGGTACATCACCACGGCGGGGATCCAGGTGAACTCGGCCACGCTCCGCAGGGTGTGGCCCGGTCCGAGATAAGCGAGTACGTTCGAGAGCACGAGCGCGCCGAGGCCGATCACGAAGCCGCGCGTGCTCGTCCACACCGCCACTCCGTACAGCGCGCACATCCAGCTCACGCCGAGGGCGAGTGAAGTGGACTTGCCGCCCGCGAGCCAGAACACCCCGTTGGCCTGCATCACGAGCACCCCGACCTCGAGCGGCCAGCGCCTGCGGACCGCCACGCTGGCGGGCATCAGGATCGACAGCGGCACCACCACGGCCTTGGGCCCGCTGATGGCGTGACCGACCCACAGCTCGATCTGCGCGAGCGCGATCAGGCCGACGGCCACGATGCGGTCGAGAGCTTCCCCTCTTGGCAGGCGCTTCACGAGACCAACCTAAACGGGATGGCGCCGTTTTTCATCTGTCCGTCGGCCGATATCCGCCCGCTGAAGATCGGCCGCTTGGCATAGCGTGAAATCGCTCTCTTTCCAGACGATTTGGCGCGGCTGCGCGCTTACGGTCCTCCCATCCGAACCCACCAAGGAGGACCCGCAATGACCCGCCTATCCCGCACTGCCATCGCCGCCGGCGCAGCCGCTCTCGCCACCGGTGCCGCTCTGGCCACAAACGGCTCCGCCCAGGCGCCCGCCGGCACCAGCCTGCACCTCGTGTCGAAGCAGGCGAAGCACGGCGCCTTCTTCCCGAAGCACGGACTGCGCAACGGAGACCGCTTCGGCTTCGTGGACAGGATCTCGGGCGATGACTCGGGCTCGTCCCGGATCGTCTGCACCGCCGTGGGCGACAGGGCGCTGTGCACGATTCAGGTGCAGCTCTCGAAGGGCACGCTGAGCGCCCAGGGCGTCGTGCCCCAGCGCGCGAACAACACGCCGGTCGCGATCACCGGCGGCACCGGCGCGTACAACGGCGCCCGCGGCACCGCGTTCACCACGGACACGAGCTCGACCAGCTCGAAGATCGACATCCAGCTCCTCCCGTAGGGCAACCGGCGCACGCCCCAGCTGCGGGCCGCTACATTGCGACCCGCAGCAGGGGTACTGACGGCAGGGGGAATAGGTGCGAGGAGTTGCAGCAGGGCTCGCCTGCGCGCTTGTGGCGATGGCGTTCGCATCGAGCGCGGCGGCGGACTTTCCGTACGGCGTGGACGGGCCGCACTGGCACACGGCCGCGGGTCAGGTTCCAAACGACCTGGCCGGGGACGGCAACGACTGGAAGTTCGCGGCCACCGCCGGCAGCGACAACTCCATCTACGCCACCAACCCTGTCGAGCTGAACGGCGTGCGCGGCGCGCACGTGGACGACGCCGACTCGTCCGTGCGCACCGCCTGGATGACCACCACCGGCCGCCCCGACGTGACGATCGCCGTGCTCGACTCGGGCATCAGGTGGAACGACAAGGGCGCGATGAGCGACCTGCGCGACAAGGTGAAGCTCAACAAGGGAGAGCTGCCCAAGCCGGAGGGCTGCGCGGACTACGACTGCAACCACGACGGCGTGTTCAACCTCGAGGACTACGCGCACGACTCGCGCGTGCTCAACGTGGTTAACAACGACCCGCGCCGCTCGGGCCCGCCCGGCTTCATGACGCCCGAGGACCTGATCATCGCCTTCAGCGACGGCACCGATGCGGACCACAACGGCTACGTGGACGACATCGCGGGCTGGGACTTTCTCGACAACGACAACGACCCCTACGACGACGTGCAGTACGGCCACGGCACCGGCGAGGCCGAGGACTCCAACGCGGAGGCGAACAATGGCGGCCAGACCGGCTCGTGCCCGAACTGCACCGTGCTGCCGCTGCGCGTGGGCGACTCGTTCATCGCGGACGCGAACAACTTCGCCCAGGCGGCCCTCTATGCGACGGACAACGGCGTGTCCGTGATCCAGGAGGCGCTCGGCACGCTCAACAACTCGCACCTCGCGCGCGTGGCGGTGGACTACGCGTACCGACACGGCGTGGCGGTGATCGCCTCTGCCGCCGACGAGGCCGCGCAGCACCACAACTGGCCGTCCAACTACCCGCACACGATCGTGGTGAACAGCGTGGACAAGTACGACCAGACGTTCACGCCGCTCAACCCGTCCTACCTGCAGTTCAACGGCTGCACCAACTTCTCAACGAAGGTCACGCTCTCGATCCCCAGCTCTTCCTGCTCGTCGAACGCCACAGGGGTGGGCGCGGGCTTCGCCGGCCTGATCTACAGCGCCGCGCTCAATGCGCGCGACGCCGGCAAGCTGGCGAACGCTCCGGGCTGCAAGCGCACGAACGGCGACCCGTGCGTGCTCACCGCGAACGAGGTGCGCCAGCTCTTCATCTCCGGGGTGGACGACGTGAACTTCGCCTCGCAGCCCGAGCCGTCGTGCGCGCTGCGTACGCCCGGCTGTACCGACCCGAACTCGCTCGACGCGAACGTGGCGCTGAACAGGCCGATCCTCGGCACGATCGATCCCGCCACCACCAGCTACCCAGCGCGCAAGGGCTTCGACGAGTTCTACGGCTACGGCCGCGCGAACATGGCCAACACGGTGGAGGCCACGGCCGCCGGGCAGGTTCCGCCCGAGGCGGAGATCACCTCCCCCGACTGGTACACGATGGTCGACCCCTCGAAGCCGAGCGTGCCGATCAGCGGCCACACGTTCGCGCGCGGCAGTTCGTACACGTGCCGCCTGGAGGTGGCGCCGGGATCGGAACCGAACAACGAGGCCGACTTCGTTCAGGTGGCGTCGAGCTGGTGCGATGGCAAGACCGCGCACACAGGCTCCTTCGACGGCACCATCGCGAACGTGGACATCGCGGCGCTGAAGGCGCGCTTCCCGGTGGGCACGAGCTTCGATGGCGCGCAGCCCACCGCGGCGTCATCTCCCAATCACAACAACCGGCCGGCGGTGGAACCCAACGGCTTCACGGTGCGACTGCTGGTGACGAGCGGCAAGCTCACCGGCCAGGACAGGCGCAACCTGTACCTGCACCGCGACGCGGAGCTGCTGCCGGGCTTCCCGAAGCAGCTCACGAGCGACGGCGCGTCCTCGCCCGCGCTCGCTGACCTGGACGGGAACAACCGGAACGAGCTCGTGTTCGGCACGAGCGATGGGCGCATCCACGCGCTGCGGCCGGACGGCAGCGAGCTGCCCGGCTTCCCGGTGCACACCGACGCTCTGCCGCTCCACACGGGAGGCCGCGCGTTCGCGAGTGGCGACGTGCCGGCGAGCACCTCGTACGAGGCCGTGCTGGGCTCTGTGGCGGTGGGCGACCTGAACGGCGATGGTTCGCCGGAGGTCGTTGCGGACGACATGGGCGGCCACGTGTACGCGTGGTCGTCGGGCGGCAAGCTGCTGTGGAAGCGGGAGGCCAACCCGGACTTCTCCGGCAAGCCGCTGCAGCCGTTCGTGAACGTGCGCCAGGGCAAGCGCTACCGCACGCAGCACGGCTTCATCGCATCACCGGTGATCGCGGATCTGAACGGCGACGGCAAGCCCGAGGTGATCGCGGCCGGAATGGACCGCCACGTGTACGCGTGGCATGGCTCGGATGGGTCCGACGTGAGCGGCTTCCCGGTGGAGGTGATCGACCCGTCGAAGATCACCTCGATCGACCCGAAGACGGGCGCGCCCACGTTCAAGCCGGGGATCGGCGACGAGCTCGACCAGGGCGCGATCGTGGACACCCCCGCCGTCGGCGACATCACCGGCGACGGCAAGCCCGAGATCGTGGTGGGGACGAACGAGGAGTACCCGGCGGACTCGGATGGCGGCTTCAACGGCGGCATCCTCGGCACGCCTTCGCTCGCGCTCGCCACGAAGCTCGGCGTGCTCAGCCCGGGCAACAGCCGGCTCTACGCGATGTCGGCGGACGGCAAGCTGCTGCCCGGCTGGCCCACCAAGATCGGCCAGGTGGAGACGGACCTCCTGCCGGTTGTGGGCGAGGGCATCACCGGCGCGCCGGTGATCGGCCCCGCGAGCTGCACGCACGACTCCGGCGGCCCGGACAAGGCGGGCGTGATCGCCGACGCCGGGCTCGGCTACCTCTTCAACTCGGACGGCTCCTCGTGCTACGGCCAGTCGCCCGGCAACGACGGCCAGATGCATGACAACGCGCTGCAGTCCGACTTCGCGGCGGGCAACGGCAAGTTCGACACCCCGGCGATCCCGGCGGTGGGGCTGCCGGCGTTCGGCAACTTCGGCGGCGGCGTGTCGTTCCTCGCTCCGGCGGCGGGCCTCCTGCGCTCGCTCGACGTCGCGCTGCCCGAGTACCAGGGCGGCCAGGACTTTTTGGCCGCCTGGGATGCATCCACCGGCCAGTTCAGGCCGGGCTTCCCCGCGCCGGTGAACGACCTCCAGTTCCTCACCGGGCCGTCGGTGGCGGACATCGATGGGAAGCCGGGCGAGGAGGCGCTCGGCGGCAGCGCCAGCCTCGACCTCAATGCGTTCGACTCCACGGGCTCACAGGTGAGCGGCTGGCCGAAGCTCACCTCGGACTGGACCGTGGCGAACCCGGTGATCGGGCCGTTCGGCGCGGACGCCCACAAGGCCGTGCTCGGCCTCACGCGCTCGGGCGTCGTGCTGGGGTACGCGACGAACGCGCCCGATTGCTCGCCAGGCTCCTGGCCGCGCTTCCACCACGACAACGCCAACTCGGGCGACTACTCGCGCGACGCGGTGGCGCCGGGGCATCCATACGGTGCGACCGTTGCCGCGACGGCGATCACCTTCACGGCGCCGGGCGACGACCTCCTGTGCGGCACCGCCAAGCGCTATGAGGCCGTCCAGTCGTCTCAGCCGATCACGGGCGCGAACTTCGCGGGTGCCCAGGCGCTGCCGGGAGCGCCGGCGCCCGCGGAGGCCGGCACGCGGCAGACGCTCGCGCTGCCGGCGGGTCACAGGCGCTACGTGGCGATCCGCGCGGTGGACGAGCAGGGCAACGTCGGCCCGCCGCTCGTGATCAAGACGACGGGGTGAGGCCGAGCTCGAACACGTCACTCACGCGCGGGCGTGCCTTCAGGATGCCGAAGCGGGCGTCGAAGGCGGCCCACGCGGCGAGCGCCTTCGGGTCGAGCCGCACTCCCGGAGCCAGGATCGGGCGCACGGCGGCCAGCTCTGCGCTGATGAGGTCGGGATCGGCGCCGGACGCCTGCACGATCGGCTGAAGAGCCACATCCGGGTTCGCGCGCGCGGCGGCCGTGCCGGCGGCGAGCGCGTCCAGCGTGCGCTTGATCAGGTCAGGCTCGCGCTTGAGGATCGACCGTCTGGTGGCGATCACGAGCTCGGGATAGGGCGGAGCGCCGAAGGCGTCGGCTCGGAACACGTTCACATGCACGCCGCGCTGCTTGAGCGTGACGCCCTCGGCGTTCCAGAACGCGGTTGCAGCATCCACCTTCTTCGCGATCAGGTCGGGCACGGCCGAGAAGCCGATCGTGATGGTGTGCACGCGGGAGTACTTGCCGCCGTCCGCCTGCACCATCGACTTCAGCACCGCGATGTCTGACGGCAGGCCCGTCACGCCAACGCGCCGCCCCTGCAGCTGCCGCGGCCGCGTGATGTTCGCCTGCGCGATCACCGACGCGAGCGGGCGGTCCACCAGCGCGCCGACGCCCACGATGTCCGCGCCCCGGGCGCGGGCCAGCGCGAGGTCGTGGATGTCCACGATCGCGAGGTCGGCGCGGCCGGCGGCGAGCAGCTTGAGCGAGTCCGTGGACGCGCTCGGCTGCCGGATCACGAGCTTCACGCCGTGCTTCCTGTCCAGCCCTTCGGCGGCAGCGGCGTAGATGCCGGCGTGAACGCCGTTGGGGGTGAAGTCGAGCGCGATCGTGACGCGCCGCGGTTGGCCCGATCCACCCCCGCAGCCTGCGAGCACGAGCGCGGCGACAGCGACTGAGAGCGCTATTCGCCCGCGCATGCCGCGCGGATGCTACGGAGTCTCTCGATCCCAGTAGTCCACGCCGCTCTCGCGACGCACCATCACTCGATCCTCGGGGTTCCCGGGCGACGCCAGGATCTTGTCGCTGTCGGGGTACACGGCGATGCCCACCGGCTGCTTGGTGGACAGCATGAGCACGCGCACGTTCCCCTCGCTGCCCGTGTTCTTCAGCTGGTGGGCGCCCTCCGGGCCGCTCGGGAAGCAGACGATGTCGCCCGGCTCGAGCTGGTCCTCGCCCCCCGGATGGCGGAGGGTGGCATTGCCCTCGAGCACGATCACCCACTCCTCCTCGGGATACTCGTAGTGGTAGGGGCAGAGCGCCTGACCGGGTGGCATCTCGTAGATCGTCGCTCCGATCTGCGACGCGCCGATCAGCGGGCCGATCCTCTGGTAGGCCGTGCGAAAGCCGTCGGGATCGTCGTCGTCGTTGACGAGTTCTGGGCGATTGAGGTTGTAGGTCTCCATGCCCGCGATTATCTCGGGTGAGCGGTTACCTACACTGGCGGGGCCATGCGACGGGTCACCTTCTCGCGCAACTTCACCGTGTCCCTCTCGCGGACGTGCCAGTGCTACTGCAAGTACTGCGCCTTCGCCACCCACCAGCCGCACCTGTACGCGCCGGCCGAGGTGGAGAAGATGCTGGACGACGCCGCGCGCCGCGGGGTGAAGGAGCTGCTCGTGCTAACGGGCGAGAGGCCCGAGGTGAACGGCGAGGTGGCACGGCGGCTTCGCGACTACGGGCACAACGATTTCGTCTCGTACGTTGCCTGGACCTGCGAGCGAGCCCTCGAGCGAGGCATGCTGCCGCACACGAACATCGGCGCGGCGTCGCGCGAAGAGCTGGCGCGACTGCGGGAGGTGACGGCGTCGCAGGGGCTGATGCTCGAGTCGACCGTGCCGGACCTCGTCGTGCACCAGGGCTCGCCCACCAAGCACCCGGCGGTGCGGCTGGACACGATTCGCGCCGCCGGCGAGCTGCGCATTCCGTTCACGAGCGGGATCCTCGTCGGGATCGGGGAGACCCCTGAGCAGCGGGTGGAGGCGCTCGCCGCGCTCGCCGAGGTGCAGCGCGAGTACGGGCATCTGCAGGAGGTGATTCTCCAGAACTTCGTTCCTCATCCGCGGTATTACGGGGCGGAGCCGGCGGAGATCGCTGCAGCTGCGCAGGCAGAGGGTCTCGAGTCTCGAGTCTCGAGTCTCGATACTCCGTCATGGGCTACCCCGATCGATCTCGATGACATGCGGGTCCTCGTCCGCGAGGCGCAGCGCTTGCTGCCTGGCGTTGGGATTCAGATTCCGCCGAACCTGTCGGACTGGTGGCTGCCGCTTGTGGAGGAGGGGGCTACGGACCTCGGCGGGTTGTCTGCAAATGGCGATCACATCTCGCCTGAGCATCCGTTCCCGTCCGTGCACCGCATGCGCAAGGAGCTGGCGCCGCGTGGGTACGCGCTCACCGAGCGGCTCTGCATCTACCCGCAGTACATGGATCCGGAATGGCTCGAGCAGGGCGTGCTCGACGTGATCAAGCTGAAGTACTGGAGCTTCATCCCGCGCCGCGGATCGGGCCGGCGTGAGGAGCGCGCGATTCGGCACGACCTGGTGCCCGCCGCGGTCGAGAAGGGGCGCAACGGCGTCGAGCTGTCCGAGGAGGAGCTCACCGCGATGTTCGCCGAAACGCGTCCCGAGGCGATCGAGGACATGCGCCAGGCCGCGGACGAGCTGCGCGAGGAGCTGGTGGGGGACACGGTCACGTTCGTGGTGAACCGCAACATCAACGTGTCCAACGTGTGCGTGGTGGGCTGCGCGTTCTGCGGCTTCGGGCAGGGCAAGCGCTCGCCCGACGCGTACGAGCACTCGGAGGATGAGTTCCGCCGCCGCGTGCAGGAGGCGGTGGAGTTCGGCGCCACCGAGATCTGCATGCAGTCGGGCATCCACCCGGACTGGACGATCGAGAACTACGAGCACTGGCTGCGCGTGGCAAAGGACGAGGCGCCGGACATCCACATGCACGCCTACTCGCCGATGGAGATCGACGCGATGGCCGACGGCCTGCCGCTGTCCGAGGTGTTCGCGCGGCTGAAGGACGCCGGCCTCGGCTCCACGCCCGGCACCGCGGCGGAGGTGCTCCACGACGGCGTGCGCGAGCGCATCTCACCGAACAAGCTGCCTGTGAAGCGCTGGATCGAGGTGATCGAGGCCAGCCACGCCGCAGGCATCCGCTCCACGTCCACGGTGATGTTCGGCCACGTGGAGGAGCCGTGGGAGCTCGCTCAGCACATGCGCGTGATCCGCGCGCTTCAGGAGCGCACGGGCGGGATCACCGAGTTCGTGCCTCTCTCGTTCATCCCGTTCCACACCATGCTCGGCCGCACCCACGGCATCGAGGAGATCTCACCCGAGGAGAACCTCAAGCACACCGCCGTCTTCCGCCTCGCGCTCGGCCACACCATCCCGAACGTGCAGGCGAGCTGGGTGAAGATGGGGCTGGAGGCCGCAACCGAGGCGCTTCGCTGGGGCGTGAACGACCTGGGCGGGACGCTGATGGAGGAGTCGATCAGCCGCATGGCCGGCAGCTACCACGGCGTGATGCTCACGCCGGAGCAGCTGATCGAAGCGGCGCAGGCGGCGGGCCGGCCGGTGGCCCAGCGCGACACGCTGTACCGCGTTCTGGCCCACTACTAGCCAGCTGTCACGTTTGGCGCTCGCCTCTCGTCATGGGTGTAGTGACCACGACACCCGGAGGAACGGCAATGCTGGAGAAGGTCTTCTACACAAGCGTCCTCGTCACCGACCAGGACAGGGCACTCGACTTCTACACGAACGTCCTCGGCCTCGAGAAGCGGGTTGAGAACCCGACTCCCGACGGGCCGCGGTTCCTGACCGTGGGCGTGCAGGGCGACGACTTCCAGCTGGTTCTCTGGCCCGGCACGCCGGGCGAGGCCGAGCCGGCGATGGGTCGCCCGCCGGCGTCGATCACGATCGAGACCGACGACTGCCAGAAGACTGTCGACGAGCTGAAGTCGCGCGGGGTGGAGTTCGTCTCGGACGTGCTCGAGTTCCCGTGGGGGTACGTAGCGCAGTTCCAGGACCCGGACGGCAACCGGCTGCAGGTGCGACAGGGCCGCTAGGTCCTGCGTGCGGGCCCGCGGCGGCGCTCCCACCATCCCAACTAACTGTTCCGCTGGAACAGCAGGATGGGATGGTGGGAGCGCTGCGCCACCGGCAGGCGCTACGGTGCCCACATGGCCGACTACACGCTCAAGCGCATCGATGACATGTACTCCACCTACCTCGGCGGCATGAAGCACGCGCGGGCCGAGCTCGGCGTGACCTCGTTCGGAATGCAGGTGATCGACCTCCCGCCGAACCTCGACGCGCACCCGGAGCACGACCATTCGGAAGTGGGTCAGGAGGAGGTCTACGTGGTGCTGCGCGGTGCCGTGGATCTGATCGTGGACGGCGAGCGCATGCGACTCGACGAGGGGAGCATGGCGCGCGTCGGGCCGAATGCGCGACGCCAGCTCATCACCACCGACCAGCCGGTGCGCATCCTCGCGCTCGGCGGCACTCCCGGCACCCCGTACGAGCCTCCTCCCGGTACGGAAGTGGGCGCGCCGGATCCGCTCGGGCGCAACTAAGGGGTCGCCTTACTCAACTAAGGGGTCGGGCGCCGAAAGTGGCTCCTTACGCCCGATGTGCAGAAGCCGGTCTTAGGCCAGCATGACTGTCGAGCGATGCCGGAAAGGACCCAGTCATGCACACGGACCTCATGTACTACTACCTCGCAGCCAGCCGACCGCAGCCCGCGGCGCGATACTTTGACCGTGACGACGCGAGTGAGCAGCGCACGGGTCGTGGGTCGGGAAGCGGAGCTCTCGGAGCTCGAGGCCGTCCTGGCCGACGCTTCAGCCGGGCGCCCGTCTATCGCCTTCTTGGCGGGTGAATCGGGTGTAGGGAAGACCCGGCTGTTGAGCGAGTTCGAGCGGCGCGCCCGCGCGGGTGATCCCCCGGCCCGCGTGATTGGCGGCGACTGCGTCGAATTGGGCGAGGGCGAACTGCCCTACGCACCGATCGTCGCGGCGCTCAGGCCGCTCGCAAGGCAGCACGATCCAGTGCTCGACGGCCTCTCAGACGCGGCCCGCGCCGAGCTCGGGACCTTGATCCCCGGGCTCGGTGACGGGACCGCGCCTGAGCCTGGCGCCGACACCGGCGACGACGCCGCCCAGGCCCGCGTGTTCGAGGCGCTTCTCACTCTGTTCGACGCGCTCGGGCGCGAGCAGCCGCTGCTCGTATCGATCGAGGACATCCACTGGGCGGACAGCTCCACGCGCGCCTTCCTCGCCTTCCTCGCCCGCTCCCTCTGCAGCGAGAACGTGATGGTGGTGGCGAGCTACCGGCCCGACGAGCTGCACCGCCGGCATCCGCTGCGGCCACTTCTGGCGGAGCTCGAGCGCAACGCGAGCGCCCGCCGCATTGAGCTCAAGCCGTTCACTCGCGAGGAGCTGCGCGAGCAGCTCACGGACATCCTCGGGGGCGCCCCCGAGAAGGAGCTGCTCGACCGGCTGTGGGCGCGCAGCGAGGGCAATCCGCTGTTCACGGAGGAGTTGCTCGCCGCCAGCCTGGACGGCCGTGGCGCCACCCCGCCCACGCTCCGCGACGCGCTGATGGTGCGCATCGAGCGCCTCAGCGAGAGCGCCCAGGAGCTGCTCCGGCTGCTGTCGCTCGGCCGCCGGCTCGACACCTCTCTGCTCGCTGACGCCAGCCCGCTCGACCCGCCGGAGCTGCGCGCCGCACTGCGCGAGGCGGTGGCGAGCCACATCGTTCACGCGGACGACGACGGCTGGTACAGCTTCCGTCACGCGCTGCTGCGCGAGGTGGTGGCCGACGACCTCCTCCCGGGCGAGCGGGCGGAGCTCCATCTCGCCATCGCGCGCGCGCTCGAGCGCCGCGCCGCCGAGCGGGGAGACGGCGCACATGTGTCCGCCGGAATCGCGCACCACTACTACGCCGCCGGCGAGCAGTCGGCTGCGCTGGCCGCGTCCGTGCGAGCGGCCGAGGCCGCCGACCGCGTGCACGCGCACGCCGAGGCTGCCGCACTCTTCGAGCGCGCGCTCGAGCTATGGGACCGCGTGCCGAATCCTGAGGAGCTCACGGGCACCGACCAGGTGGAGCTGCTGCGGCGCGCGGCGCTCGACTACCACGCGGAGGGCGACGTGGTTCGCCAGGAGCATCTCGTGAAGAAGGCTCTCGAGCTCGTGGACCACGACGCCGAGCCGCGGCGAGCCGCGGCGCTGCTCGAGAACCTCGGCCGCGCCCAGTGGAGCCTCAACCGCGGCAGCGAGGGCATCGAGACGGCGCAGCGCGGGCTGGAGCTCCTGGCGAAGGACGAGCCGACGAAGGAACGCGCCCGGCTACTCGGCTGGATCGCGAAGGCGCGGATGCTGCAGGGGAAATACGTGCTCTCGCTCGAGCTCGCGGATGAGGCGATCGAGGTGGCCAACGCGGTCGGCGACGGGCTGGCCGAGGGCCGCGCCCGCAACGCACGCGGGACCTCGCTCGTGGGACTCGGGGAGATGGACGCCGGCATCGAGGAGCTGCGCAAGGCGCTCGACATCGCGCGCGAGCGCGAGTACCTCACTGAGATGAAGAGCGCGTACACGAACCTTGCCGAGGCGTTTCACGCCTACGGCCACACGCGCGAGGCGCTCGAGGTGGTGAAGGAGGGCCAGCGGATGGCCACCGAGATGAGCGACCGCAGCGACTGGCTCACGGTGATGATCGCCGAGCTGAGCTTCGCGCTGGGCGAATGGAAGGCCGCTCGAGAGGCCATGCCCGAGACGGAGCGCCGCTACGTCGGCACCTCTCTGATCTACCTGCTACTGCAGCGCGCCGCGATCGCGCTCGGCGTGGGAGACCACAAGGAAGCCCGCGAGAGCCTCACGCGCGCCGGGGAGTTCGTGGCCGAGTCGAGCGAACCGCAGTTCCTCGGCGCATGGGGATCGCTGTGCGCGCAGCTGGATCTCCGCGAGGGCGACATCGAGTCGGCGCGGCGCGCCGTGGACGAGGCGCTCGACCGCATCGAGTTCTGCACGGAGGACGCGTCGCGGATCACGCGGCTGTCCGCCAACGGGGTGGCCATCGAGGCGGACGCCGCCCAGCGGGCGCGCGATCTCGGCGAGGACGCCGGCCCGGCGCTCGCTCGCGCGGAGATCATGCTCGCCCGGGTGCGGGCCGCCACCGCCGAGGGCAACCGTCCGGTGGAGCGCGCCTGGCTCGCTATGGCGGAGGCGCATGCCGCGCGGGCGGAGGGTCTCGCCGAGCCGGTGCTGTGGGCCGAGGCGGCGGAGGCCTGGGATGAATTGGAATGGCCCTACGAGGCCGCCCTCGCACGCTGGCGCGAGGCCGAGGCCCACCTCAGCGCGGGCGATCGCGCCGCCGCGGGGGCGGCCGCCACCTCCGCGCTCGCCGCTGCCCGAGCTCTCGGCGCTCGCTGGCTCGAGGGCGAGGTGGAGGGTCTGTGCGCTCGCGCGCGTCTCCAGCTCGAGGGCCTCGACGAGCTGCCCGGCCGCGAGCGCGAGGAGGAGTCCGCCGAGCCTGCCGAGGAGGAGCCGTTCGGCCTCACGCCGCGCGAGCGCCAGGTGCTCACGCTCGTTGCCGAGGGACGGACCAACCGCGAGATAGGCGACACGCTGTACATGGCGGAGAAGACCGCGAGCGTGCACGTTTCCCGCATCCTGTCGAAGCTCGGCGTACGCAGCCGCACCGAGGCGGCCGCGGTGGCGCACCGGCTCGGGCTGGACACTGCGCCTACCGGAACAGGTCGTCCGCCCGCGGGCGCCTGAGTGCCGCGGCGCCCGGGCCGTCCTCGCGGGTGACGAAGCGGCCGAGGCCGCGGACGAGCACCACCGGCTCGCTCGCGTCCTTGGAACGCGCGAGATCGGCCATTGCTGCCACCGCGTCACCCACCGCGGCGACCGTGGCGCGGAGCTCGCGGCCGTGAGAGTCGGAGCGGCCGCGCCAGTCGTCCACCATGAGGAGCCCGGCTGCGCCGATTGCCACATCCACCTGGCCGGTTCGCCAGGCGCGGCCAAAGCTGTCCGTGATCACCACCGCCGGCGGGCCCTCGAGCCGGGTGCGCAGCCGCCGGGCCGAGGCATCGGGGTCCTCCGGCAGGAGCAGCGCGGTGTCGTCGCCCGGCAGGTTGGACAGATCGATGCCCGCGTTCGCGCACACGAAGCCGTGGTGGGTCTCCACGATCAGAACGGCACGCTCCGCGCGCAGCACCTCGGCGGACTCGTTGAGGACGAGCTGCACGAGCCGCGGGTCCTTCCCCTGCGCGGCGATCCGTTGCGCCTCCTCCCCGGGCGTCACGTCGCCGAGATGGACCAGCCTGCCCTCCGCCTTGGACACCACCTTGCTGGCCACCACAACGATGTCCTCCTCACCGAGGTCCGCCGGGCAGGCCGCGGCGATGAGTGCCGCCAGATCGTCCCCGGGCCGAACCTCCGGGATCCCGGCAAGCGCCCTGGCTGAGACGGTCAGCTCTAGACCTCGACCGGCTCGGCGGCGGAGAAGCGGCTCGAGCGCACACGGTCGAGCTGGCGCAGCGCGCCGCGGGTCAGCGGCGCCACCGCGCGCCGTTCCTCGAGCACGGCCGCCAGCGACTCCAGGTCGTCCGGCGTGTCCACGTCGTGTGAGAGCGAAGGCACCTCTTCCACGCTGTGCTTCAGCCCCGCCTCCTGCGCGAGCGTGACGTGGCGGTTGAGGCTGTCCGGGCCGAAGCTGGGGCGGAAGGCGTCCGGCGGCGAGATCACGAGCGCGTTGGTGCCGCTGCCGTGGCGGTCGGGCACGATCACCACCTGCATGCCGTCCGCCTCGCCGCGCCCCAGCAGCGCGTCGATCTCGGACGGGCACAGAAGCGGCGTGTCGCCCGGCACGAGCAGAACCCGGTCATAGCCGGACGCGAGCGCATGGCGGATACCGAGCAGGGTGGCGTCCGACTGGCCGCTCTCCCGCGGATCGCCAACCACCGTCACGCCGTGACCGCGAGCGGCCGCGTCCACGGTGGCGTCGGCCGACACAACCGTGATCGTGTCGAGCCGCTCGACCTTGCGCAGCGAGCTAAGCACGTCGGAGAACATCGCCTGCGCCAGCGCCTGGCGCGCGCCGCCGCCGAGCATGGGGGAGAGCCGCTGCTTCGCGGCGCCGAAGCTCTTGATGGGCAGGATCGCTGCTGTCCTCATGGGCAAGGCCTGTGGACCGGTTGCGCGACTCTAGCGGCTCCGCCGGGCGGGGGCCATGGCTCAGGAAGCCAGAGTGGCCGCAAATTCGAGGGTTTCTTCCGCCAGGCGGCGGCGGGCGTCGGGGGAATCCATCAGCGTCTCGGTCACATGCACGGGCAGGTTGCCCGCAGGCTCGTCGGCCACCGCGCCGTCGATCAGGTCCGAATACGCCTCGAATACGCATTTCGTGCCGAGCGGCAGGCCGGCCCAGCGGCAGAAGTCCTCCGTCGGACCCTTGATCGAGCGCCCGTGGATGAACGGGCTCACCGCCACCACCGGCGCCCCGCAGTCGGCCACCGTCTCCTGGATTCCGGAGACGGCGAGGATCGGCCCGATCGAGATCACCGGGTTCGACGGCCCGAGGATGATCGCCTCCGAGCGCTCGATAGCGGCTATCGCCTCGGGCGAGGGCTCGGCCTCGTCCATCCCGATCAGCTGCACGTCCTCGATCTCCGGCGTACCGTCCCTGCCGCCTTCCACGATCATGAATTCCTGGAACGGCAGCCAGTCGCCGCGCACCTTCACCTGGGTGCGCACCGGGTCGTCCGACATCGGGATCACGTCCGCCTCGAGACCGAGCGCGCGGCACACCTCCGCATGCGCGAGCGTGAGGCGCTCGCCCGCCTGAAGCAGCTCGGTGCGCAGCAGGCACATCGCGAGGTCGCGATCGCCGAGGCGGAACCAGGCCGGACGGTCCACCCTCTCGAGCGCCTCCATCACCTCGAACGTGTCGCCCTTCACGCCCCAGCCGCGCTCGTCGATCACGTCCGCGAGCGTGTAGGCCACGAGGTCCGGGTCCGGCGACACGTGCACGCCGTACATCTCCACGTCGTCACCCGTGTTCGCGATCACCGCAAGCTCACGCGCACCCACCACGTCGAGCAGGCCCCGGGCGAGGCGCGCGCCTCCGGTTCCTCCGGCCAGGACGGTTATCACCGGCGCGCGAGGCTACCGGGTAGGCTGCCGCGACATGAGGCTCGAGGGGCGGATCGCGCTCGTCACGGGCGGCGCGAGTGGAATCGGCGCGGCCACCTGCCGCCGCTTGGCGGGGGAGGGCGCGCGCGTGGCGGTCACCGACATGAACGCTCAGGGCGCCGGCGAGGTGGCGGCCGAGGTGAATGGGATGCCGTACGAGATGGACGTGCGGGACACGGCCGGAATCGCCGCGGCGGTGAAGGCGGCGGAGGACGAGCTCGGCCCGATCGACATCCTCGTGAACAACGCGGGCTACGACGAGTTCGGCTTCTTCGTGAACACCGACGAGGCGATGTGGGACCGCGTGCTGGGCGTGAACCTGCGCGGCGTGATCGCCGTGACGCACGCGATCCTGCCGGGGATGCAGGAGCGCCGCCGCGGGCGGATCGTGAACGTGGCTTCCGAGGCCGGGCGCGTGGGCTCGTCCGGCTCGGGCATCTACTCGGCCGCGAAGGCGGGCGTGATCGGCTTCACCAAGGCGATCGCGCGCGAGGCGGCGCGCTACGGCGTCACATGCAACGCGGTGGCGCCCGGCCCGATCGAGACTCCGCTGCTCATGGCCGCTCCCGAGGCGCTCGGCGAGGTGGGGCAGAAGCTCGTGGACACGATGGTGGGCTCCACGGTGCTCCGCCGCCTCGGGCAGCCCGACGAGGTGGCCGCGGCGATCACCTTCCTCGCCTCCGACGACGCGTCGTTCGTCACCGGCCAGGCGCTCGGCGTCTCCGGCGGCCTTGCCATGATCTGAGCCATGGCAGAGCGGGTGCTGATCCGCGAGGTGGGCCCTCGCGACGGCTTCCAAAACGAGCCCGAGATCATCCCCACGGCCGACAAGGTGCGGCTCGTGGAGATGCTCGCTCGCACCGGTCTCAAGCGGCTGGAGGTGACGAGCTTCGTGCGCGCGGACGTGATCCCGCAGCTCGCGGACGGGCCCGAGGTGCTGCGCGCGGCGGACATTCCGGACGACGTGTCCGTCACCGTCCTCATCCCGAACGAGAGGGGGCTCGAGAACGCGCTGCAGCTCCGCGACAGGTTCGACGAGGTGAACCTCTTCCTGTCCGCCTCGGAGTCCCACAACCTCGCGAACGTGAACCGCTCGATCGAGGAGTCCCTGTCCGGGCTCGAGCGTGTGGTTTCACGCGCGCGCGAGGAGGGGCTGCGCTGCGAGGGCGTGATCTCCGTGTCCTTCGGCTGCCCCTATGAGGGGAAGGTGCCGCCCGACCGCGTGTTCGCGATCGCGGAACGGCTCGCCGCTGCGGGATGCGAGGAGATCGCCTTCGGCGACACCACCGGCATGGCAAATCCGCTCCAGGTGCGCGAGTTCTTCGAGGCCGCGTTCAAGCGGCTCGACGGCGTCGAGCTCACGGCCCACTTCCACAACACGCGCGGGCAGGGCTTGGCCAACGTTCTGGCTGCCCTGGATTCGGGCGTGCGCTCGTTCGAGTCCTCGTTCGGCGAGCTGGGCGGCTGCCCGGTGCCGAAGGGGGCCACGGGCAACATCGCCACCGAGGACCTCGTGTCGATGCTGCACGAGATGGGCATCCACACCGGCATCGATCTCGGGAAGCTGCTGGACGCGAGCCGCGCCGTGCGCGATGTTCTGGGCCGGCCACTCACGAGCCACCTGCTCACGGCCGGGCCGGTGGACTGGCGCTAGGGCGAAGAGGTAGCGCGCTCGCGGAGCCAGGCGATCACGTCGGGGTCGGTCGACTCGAGCTGGTCGACCGGCTCGCCGTAACAGGTGCAGAGGTCCACGATCGCGCGTTCGTCCGACACGTGCACCACGCGCCACTCCGCGCCGTGCTCCTCCCACCGGATGAGCTGCTGGATCGGTGACTCGCTCACTGTTCGAACCTCTCAGCGAGCGTAGCGAGGATCCGGTGGAAGCGCGACTCGAGCCACGCGCGCCCGCCCGCCGCCAGCAGCAGCCGGTCGAGCGGTGCCGCCTCCTCCACCCGCGCGGAGAGCGTGACCGAGGTCCCGCCGCCGCCGTCGGGCTCGAGCTCCCAGATCACATGGGCGCGCGTGCGGGCACCCACGTCCGCTGTGCCGGTGATCGCACGGGGCGGATCGAGCCGCTCGAGGCTCGTCACCGCGGTGCGGCGCACGCCCAGCGGCCCGCGCATCCGCACGCGCCCGCCGTCGCCCGGCTCCACGTGCACCACCGATATGGCGCCGTCGGCGAGCAGCCAATGGTTCTCGAGGTCGGAGAGGAACTCGAACAACCGGTCCCGCTCAGCGGGGATCACACGACGGCTATTTACATACAACATTCTGTGTGTTAATGTGTTCGCATGTCAGGAATTTGGCACCCGGTGCGGCGCGCGATCGTGGAGCGGGCGGCGGAGAGCCCGGCCACGCTACCCCAGCTCGCGGAGGCGGCAAACGTCCACCTCAACACCGCCCGCGCGCACGTGGCGGCGCTCGAGGAGGCCGGAGCGCTCCAGGCTGAGCACGCGCCCGCCTCCGGCCGCGGCCGGCCGCCGCTCCGCTACCGCCTGGCCGACGACTTCACCTTCCCGGCGTCTGACTTCCTCGGCCTGGCCGAGCTGCTCGCCGCCGCCGTGGCACGCAGCCACCAGACGCCGGAAGAGCTTCACCGCGTCGGTGAGGACTGGGGCCGATACCTGGCCGGGCGACCAGGAACCCAGGAACTCGAGCGTGTGCTCCCCGCCGCGCTCGGGCGCCTGGGCTTCGACGCCCGGCTCGACGGCGGTGAGCTGGTGCTCTCCGCCTGCCCCTGCCGGCTCGTCCTGCCGGACAGCCCGCAGCTCGTGTGCAACCTCGCCGTCGCCGTGACGGAGGGCGTGCTGGCCGGCTGCGGCTCAGATTTGCGAGTGACCGATCGAACCCACGACCCGGAGCGGCGCCGGTGCACCGCCGTGCTTGCGCGATGACATGACTGCCGAACCGATTCTCCACGTCGTTCCCACCATCGACCTCGACGCCGCCGAGTCCGCCGCCGCGGACCTGCTGCGCGCGCTCGGGGCCGATCTCGACAACGAGGGGCTGCGCGACACCCCGCGGCGGATGGCGAAGGCCTATGCCGAGCTGCTCACGCCCAAGCCGTTCAACCTCACCACATTCCCGAACGACGAGGGCTACGACGAGCTCGTGCTCGCGCGGGACATCCCGTTCCACTCCCTCTGCATGCACCACATGCTGCCCTTCCACGGGGTGGCTCACGTGGCCTACCTGCCGGATGACCGCATCATCGGGCTGTCGAAGCTCGCGCGCGTGGTCGAGCTGTTCGCGCGCGACCTGCAGGTGCAGGAGCGGCTCACCCGTCAGGTGGCCGACTGGCTGCAGGAGAACCTCGAGCCCAAGGGCGTGGGCGTGGTGATCGAGGCGGAACACCTCTGCATGTCACTGCGCGGGGTGCAGAAGGCCGGCTCACGCACGGTCACCTCCGCACTTCACGGCCTCGTGCGGGAGGACCCCCGCACGCGGCAGGAGTTCCTGGCCCTCACCACCCTGAAGGAGACCCCATGAAGCAGCAGACGTTCGTGATCGTGGGCGCCGGTTTCGCCGGCGCGAAGGCGGCGGAGACCCTCCGGACGGAGGGGTTCGACGGGCGCATAGTGCTCGTCGGCGCCGAGCCCGAGCGGCCGTACGAGCGGCCGCCTCTTTCAAAGGAGTACTTGCGCGGAGAGGCCGAACGAGAGAAGGTCTACGTTCACGAGGACGGCTTCTATGAAGAGAACGAGATCGAGCTGCATCTACGAACGTCGGTTGCCGCTGTGGATGCGGCGGCAGGAGAGGCCGTGCTCGACTCCGGTGATCGGCTTGGATTCCACAAGCTGCTACTGGCGACGGGGGCCGCGCCGCGGAAGCTGGAAGTAGCCGGGCACGACCTCGACGGGATCCACTACCTCCGCGACGTGGAGGACTCGGACCTGCTCCGCGCGCGGCTTGATGCCGGCTCGGGTCACGTGGTGGTGATCGGCGCGGGCTGGATCGGCGCCGAGGTGGCCGCGTCCGCGCGGATGAAGGGCCTCGACGTGACGCTCGTGGAGATGACCGAGGTGCCGCTCGAGCGGGTGCTCGGGCACGAGCTCGGCGCGATCTATCGCGACATCCACGTGGATCACGGGGTGGACTTCCGCGGCGGGGTTGGGCTGGAGCGCTTCGAGGGGTCGACGGCGGTTGAACGGGTCGTGCTGGCCGACGGGAGCTCGATCGACTGCGACTTCGTGGTCGTGGGCGTGGGCGTCACGCCGCGGGTGCAGCTCGCCCAGGCCTCGGGGATCGAGGTGGAGAACGGCGTGGTGGTGAACGAGCTGCTCGAGTCGAGCGTGCCCGGCGTGTTCGCGGCCGGCGACGTGGCGAACGCGTGGCATCCGCTGATCAGCCGCCGCCTGCGCGTGGAGCACTGGGCCAACGCGCTGACGCAGGGCCCGGCCGCGGCGCTGTCGATGCTGGGCCGCGGCAAGCCGTTCGACCACGTGCCCTATTTCTTCTCGGATCAGTACGACGTGGGGATGGAGTACGCCGGCTTCCCGAGCGACTGGGACGAGGTGGTGTTCCGCGGCGACGTTGCCGCCCGCGAGTTCATCGCCTTCTGGCTGCAGGAGCAGCGCGTTGTGGCCGGGATGAACGTGAACGTGTGGGACGTGAACGAGTCGATCCAGGAGCTGGTGCGCTCCGGTCGCCCGGTGGAGCGCGCGCGCCTGATCGACACGGACGTGCCGCTCGAGGAGCTGGCCGGCGTGGCTACTGGGTAGCGAACTCCGGCTGCCGCTTCTCCTGGAAAGCCCTGGCGCCCTCGGCGAAGTCGGCCGAGGCGGCGAGCTTGGCCTGGGCCTCGCCCTCCCGCCGGAGCGAACCCCCGGCGTCGGGCTTCGCGCCCTGGTCGAGCACGCGCTTGGCGAGACCGACGGCCTGCGGCGCGCAGGCGAGGAGCTCGTTTGAGAGAGCTTCGGTGGCTGCGTCCAGCTCGCCGGCGGGGGCGATCCGGTTGGCGAGCCCAATGCGGAACGCCTCCCGGCCGTCGATCAGCTTGCCGAGCATGATGAGTTCCTTGGCGTTTCCGAGACCGACGATCGCCGGCAGCCGGGTGCAGCCACCGACGTCCGGGATGAGCCCGATCCGTGTCTCCGGGAGGCCCACAACCGCATCCTCCGCGATCACGCGGAAGTCACACGCCAGCGCAAGTTCGAGCGCGCCGCCGATCGCCCCGCCGTGAATCTGGGCGATCGTCGCCTTCTGCATCACCTCGAGCATGTTCCACCACCGCAGGAGCGGTGTCCGCAGGTCGTCGATCGTCTCGGGCGCTTCGGAGAGCGCACGCAGATTCGACAGGTCCATACCGGACGAGAACATGGGGCCATCGCCCTTCAGCACGAGTACGCGAACTGAGTCGTCCTTGGCCGCGTCCTCGATCGCTTCGCCCAGGGCGAAGATGAGCTCCTCATTCAGCGCGTTTCGCTTCTCCGCGCGGCTCATCACGATGTGCCTGACGGCGCCGCGGTCTTCTGTCTCTACTAGTGGCATGTACCCTCCGAGCGCTTGGACCTCAAGGAAGCTATAGAACGAGCGCGCGCCGGGGGCCCGGCGCGGCACCGCGAGAAGTCGGAGCAGCAGGGCAAGCTGCCCGTGCGCGAGCGTATTGCGCTGCTCGTGGACGAGGGCTCGTTTGCCGAGGAGGCGCTGCTCGCCAACTGGGAGCAGGACGGCTTCGGCGCGGATGGTGTGGTCACTGGCATGGCGCGTGTGGGCGGCCGGCCCGTATGCGTGATGGCGAACGACCCCACCGTGAAGGCCGGCTCCTGGGGCCCGAAGACCGTGGAGAAGATCATCCGCATCCAGGAGCAGGCGCTGAAGCACCTGGTGCCGATGATCTACCTGGTCGACTCCGCCGGCGCCCGCATCACCGACCAGGTGATGATGTTCCCCGGCCGCCGCGGCGCGGGGCGCATCTTCCACACCGAGGTGAAGCTGAGCGGCGTGGTGCCGCAGATCTGCCTGCTGTTCGGGCCATCGGCCGCCGGCGGCGCCTACATCCCGGCCTTCTGCGACGTGGTGATCATGCGCGACGGGAACGCGTCGATGTACCTCGGCTCACCGCGCATGGCGGAGATGGTGATCGGCGAGAAGGTGTCGCTCGAGGAGATGGGCGGCGCCCGCATGCACACCGGCGTGTCCGGCTGCGGCCACTTCCTCGTGAAGTCGGACGAGGAGGCGATCGAGCTCGCCAAGCGGTATCTGGGGTACTTCCCGGGCAACTGGCGCGAGGAGCCGCCGGCGGCGCCGCCCTGTGCGCCCGGATCGGATCGCCCGATCCGCGAGCTCATCCCCGCCGATGAGAACAAGCCGTTCGACATCACGGAGCTGATCGACTCTTTGGTGGACGAGGGCTCCTTCCTCGAGGTGCACAAGCGCTGGGCGAAGGAGCTCGTGGTGGGCTACGCCCGCCTCGACGGGCGCGCCGTGGGCATCGTGGCCAACCAGCCGAAGCAGCGCGGGGGCGTTCTTTTTGTCGACTCCTCCGACAAGGCCGCCCGCTTCATCTGGACCTGCAACGCGTTCAACCTGCCGCTCATCTTCCTGGCCGACGTGCCGGGCTTCATGATCGGCACCGCGGTGGAGCGCCAGGGCATCATCCGCGCCGGCGCGAAGATGATCTCCGCGGTCTCCGAGGCCACCGTCCCGAAGTTCTCGGTGATCGTTCGCAAGGCCTACGGCGCCGGCCTGTACGCGATGGCCGGTCCCGCCTTCGACCCCGACTCGTGCATCGCCCTGCCCTCGGCCAAGATCGCCGTGATGGGGCCGCAGGCCGCCATCAACGCCGTCTACTACAACCAGGTGCAGGCGATCGCCGACGAGGCCGAGCGCGCGGAGTTCGTGGAGAAGCTTCGCCGCGAATACGCGGAAGAGATCGACATCCTCCACCTCGCGTCCGAACTCGTGGTGGACTCGGTGATTCAGCCGGAGGACCTGCGGGCCGAGCTGGTGCGGCGGCTCGAGCTTTGCGCCGGCAAGGTGCGGGACTGGCCCGCAAAACGCAACGCCGTCACGCCGGTATAGCCCAGCCGAGGGCGCGCAGCGCCGTCTGCACCGGGGTGAGGTTGGGAGGCGCGAGGGTAGGGAGGGCGCGAATGGCGTCGTCGCCGATGTGCGCGGCCAAGCGTGCGTCAACCCTGGCGAGCGCGGTGATGCCGCTCACCATGAGTTCGGCTCCGGCCGCGGTGACGTAGAGGTCACGCCTCCGTGCATCCCGCCATGGCAGCCGTTGGACCACGAGCCCGTCGGCCACCAGGCGGATCACCACGCGACTGATCGCCGACTTGCTGATCCCCAGCCGCTCCGCGAGTGCCGCCTGGGTGATGGGCTGGAGCCGGTCGATCATGGCGAGGGTCGCGAACTGCGCGACTTCCAGCCCGAGCGGCTCAAGAGCCGCGGCCGTTCGCTCCATGGCGAGCCGGCCGGCCTGCATGAGCACGAACGCGGGCGACTCGAGGAGCGGCGCGGTGCCGACGATGGCCTACGGGTAGAGCTGCTGGCCCGTGTCCTCGTCGATCACGGTGATCGCCGCGCTTGGGCAAGCCGCTGCGGCTTCCACCAGACGGTCGGGCGGGGCGCTGCCGATCACCACCGCGACGTCGTCCACTCGGAAGACCTCAGGAGCGATGTGCTCACAGTCGCCATGGGCCGCACAGGCAGCCTCGTCGACCTCAACTCGGTAGCTCATCTTCTTGTTGTCCTTTCGCGATTAGTCGTCTCATTTCGGGAAGTGCTCGTGGGCGGCCCGCCATCAGTGCGGCCACCGGCTTGTCGTCGCGTGTGAAGAGAGCGGTGAAGTCGCGGGCGGATGGGTCGCCGTCTATGGACACCGAGTCGGCGAAGCGGGCGTCGCCGAGGTACTGGATCCGCAACCCGTACTGGTCGCTCCAGAAGCTCGAGGGCGCGCGTGGGGCCGGGGCTGCGCCGAGCATCGCGTCGGCCGCTGCCACGCCCTCCGCGGCCGCGGCCTCCCAGTGAGCGCCGCCGGTGGCGTCACCCGCGGCATAGACGCCGGGCTGGTCCATCGGCTGGCCGCCGAGCCACTCGATCGCGGGCGCCACTCCTATCGCAACCACCAGCGCATCGCACGGCACCGCGCGCCCGTCGCTCAGCGTCAGCTCCTCCACGCGCCCATTGCCGCGGAACTGGTCGACGGAGGTGGACAGATGCAGCGACACCCCCTCGTCGAGGTGCATGTCCGCAAACCAGCGGCCGAGCTGGGGGCCGAGTATCCCCGAGAGGGGCAGCTCCGCCGCCTCCACGATCGTCACCTCGACCCCCAGCTGCCTCGCGGTGGCCGCAACTTCAAGACCGATGAACCCGGCGCCCACGATCCCCAGCCGCGCGCCGGGCCGAAGCCACTCGCGAAGCCCCCGCGCGTCGTCGACCGTCCGGAGGGCAAACGAATTCGTGAAGCGGGCGGCCGGCGGGATCAGCCGGGGCGCGGCGCCCGTGGCGATCAGCAGATGGTCGTAGCGGAGCCGTTCGCCGGACTCGAGCACGAGCGTGCGGTCGTCCGCATCCAGCGCCGCGGCGCGCTCGCCCAGCAGCAGCTCCACGGCGTTGTCCTCGTACCAGTCGGGATCGCGGAACGAGAGCTCGCGCTCAGCGCCGGCCAGGAGCTCCTTCGACAGCGGCGGCCGGTCGTACGGGAGCTGCGGCTCGGCGCACACCATGCGGATGGGCGCGTCATAGCCGCGCCGGCGGAGCCGCTCCGCGCAACGTTGGCCGGCCAGACCACCACCTGCGATAACGACTCCATTCGAATCCATGAGCCGATAGTGGTGCCGCAACTTCCAAGAACCGTTAAAGCCGGATGAAATTCCTCTGAAAACCTGCGGGCGGTAGGTTGCAGCCCGTCAAGACGCGATCTCGGAGGGTTTGGCACGTGGGCAAGTACGACGAGCAGGTGGCAAGGGCTCTGGCGGGCGCCCACAACACCGCGCGCGTGGCGCATCAGACGCCGGAATACGTGCGCGTGGCCGCGGGACTCGGAAGCGCATTCGTGTGGGCGTTGCTCGACCTTGCGGATGCGATCCGCGAATCCGGCGGCGCGACGAAGCCGCAGAAGCCCTCGGGCGGGGATCTGGAGCGCTACTAGTGCCCGACCTGGCCTGGACCCCGACTCCGGAGTACGTGGAGCGCGCGAACGTCACGCGCCTCATGAGGGCGCACGGCATCGACCACATCAACGAGTTGCGGCGCCGCAGCGTCGAGGACTTGGAGTGGTACTGGGACGCGGTGGTGAAGGACCTCGACCTCGAGTTCTCCACGCCGTACGAATCCGTCCTCGACATCTCGAACGGCATCCCGTGGGCCACCTGGTTCACCGGCGGGCGGATCAACCTCGTGTGGAACTGCGTGGACCGCTGGGCGCACGACGACTCCGCGAAGGACCGCGCCGCGATCATCGGCGAGTCCGAGACGGGCGAGGTGAGCGGCCTCAGCTTCAAGCAGCTCCACAAGAGGATCGACCGCGTGGCGGCGGGCCTGCTCGAAATGGGCGTGGGCAAGGGCGACGCCGTGGGCGTGTTCATGCCGATGCGCCCCGAGGCTGTGGTGGCGGCGTACGCGGTGGCGAAGATCGGCGCGATCTACATGCCGATCTTCTCCGGCTTCGCGCCGCACGCCGTGGCCGCGCGACTCAACGACGCGGGGGCCAAGGCGCTCATCACCGCTGACGGCACCTGGCGCCGGGGCAAGCACGGCCTGATGAAGACGGTGGCCGACGAGGCGGTGGCCGACGCGCCGTCGATCGAGCGCGTGATCGTGCTCGAGAACCTCGGGATCGACATGCCGATGCAGCAAGGCCGCGACGTCAGCTGGCACGACTTCACCGCTCCCCACGAGGGCGTTCACCTCGACTGCGCGGACACCGGTGCCGAGGACCCGTTCATGATCGCCTACACCTCGGGCACCACCGGGCAGCCCAAGGGCTCGGTGCACGTGCACGGCGGCTTCCTCGTGAAGATCGCCTCCGAGGTGGCTTACCAGCTCGACCTGCATGCGGGCGAGACGTTCGACTGGATCACGGACATGGGCTGGATCATGGGCCCGCTCTCGATGGTGGGCGCGCACGCGGTGGGCGGCACGATGGTGATGTACGAAGGCGCGCCCGACTTCCCCGAGCCCGATCGCGTCTGGGCGAGCGTGGAGCGCCACCGGGTGAACATGCTCGGCGTGTCGCCCACCCTGATCCGCGCGCTGAAGGTGCATGGCGACGAGCTGCCCGCGAAGCACGACCTCAGCTCGCTGCGCATCCTCGGCTCCACGGGGGAGCCGTGGAACCCCGAGCCGTACGAGTGGCTGCGGCGGGTGGCCGGGCGCGACGGCGAGGTGCCGATCATCAACATCTCCGGCGGCACGGAGGTGGGCGCCTGCTTCCTCTCGCCCTATCCGGTGGAGGAGATCAAGGTGTGCTCTTTGGGCGGGGCGTCGCTCGGGATGGACGTGGATGTGTTCGACGCTCAGGGGCAGCCCGTGCGCGGCGAGGTTGGGGAGCTCGTGTGCAAGCAGCCGTGGCCCGCGATGACGCGCGGCATCTGGGGAGACCCCGACCGCTACATCCACACCTACTGGTCCACCTTCGAGGGCGTGTGGCGCCATGGCGACTGGGCGAAGATCGACGAGGACGGCCAGTGGTTCCTGCTCGGCCGCTCGGACGACACGATCAACGTGGCCGGGAAGCGGCTCGGCCCTGCCGAGGTGGAGTCGGTGCTCGTGTCGCACCCGGACGTGGCCGAGTCCGCCGTGGTGGGCGTGCCAGACGAGACGAAGGGCGAGGCGGTGTGGTGCTTCGTGGTGGCGCCCGGCGCGGATTCGTCGCTCACGGGCGAGCTGGCCGACCTCGTAGCGGGCGAGCTGGGCCGGCCGTTCAAGCCAAGCCGCGTGGTGCTCGTGGACGCGCTGCCCAAGACGCGCTCGGCGAAGATCCTGCGCCGCGCAGTGCGCGCGGTGGCGGTGGGGGAGGATCCCGGGGACATGTCGAGCGCAGAGAACCCGCAGGCGCTCGACGGGATCCGCGCAGCCCTCGGCTAGCCCTCGCTGAGAACGGTCTCGGGCGTGTCGCGCGCGAGGTCCACGCCGATCCGCTCGTCGATCAGCTCGATCAGCTCACGGCAGAACTCGAATGCACGGTCGAGCGACTCCGGGTCGATGCTCTCCGGCGTGTCCGAATGCTGGTGGTAGGTCGGCACGTAATCCATGGCGTTCAGACACCCGATCGAAATCGCGGGGAGCCCGGCCGCCCGCGCCGAATAGGCGTCGCTCACCGAACGGGAGGCAACTCCGCGCGCGTTGTGTCGCTCGCCCAGCTCCTCACACAGCTCCACTAGAGCTGGATGAAACGAGAGCGGGAAGATGAGCCCCGACTTCGTCTGCCAGCGCACCGTCCCGTGGCCCACCGTGTCGATGTTGAGGAAGATCGTCGAGCTCGGGTCGAGCTCCTTCTTGTGGCGCTTCACCCACGCGCGCGAGCCGAGCAGGAAGCCCTCTTCGGCGCCGGGGAAGAGCACCATCAGCTCGAAGTGGCGCAGCAGGTTCGCGCCGCCGAAGCGCTGGGCGAGCCGCAGCACGGTGGCCACCCCGGACGCGTTGTCGTTGGCCCCGGGCACGACGTCCGAGAGCGCGATGTCAGCGAGGAGCGGCACCGCCACGATCAGCACAACGGTGGCCACGAACTGGATCACCGTGACCGGCAGCGGCGAGATTCCGAGCAGCCGCAGCAGTGCGCACACGAGGATCACCACGAGGGACCAGAACAGCGGCGCGAAGCGCCCGATCGGCCGCCGGATCAGCTTGCTGAGCGCGGCCGTGCGCTCGAGTGAGCGGCGGCCGAAGATCGCGCCGGTGCGCGCGGCGTCGTAGTGGGCGGTGAGCACGAGCAGCCCCGGCTTCTCTCCGCCGCTGTGCTCGCGCGACACCACGTTCTGCGACGCGCGACCGGGCGTGAGCCGGCGCACGAGGTAGAAGGTGGCGGTGAGGTCTCCGAATGTGGACACCACCGCGATGAAGGCGAGCACGATCCCGATCAGCGGATGGCTCACGGACAGCACGCTCCCCGCGATCCCGAGCAGCGCGTGGATGAGGTGTGTGAGCGGGTAGCCGGGACGGACGCGGACCGGCTCGATGTCGGCCTCGCGCCCCAGTGAGCGCAGCCGCTCGGCCAGATGGACGGCGGCGCGCCGTTCGGCGTCCGTGCCCGGCCAGCGCCCGTCGAAGCGGACGAGCTCCTCGATCTCCCTGAGCGGATCCATCATGCTGAGGAGGAAGTCATACCCGGGGCGGGATTCGAACCCGCACGCCCTTGCGAGCAGGGGATTTTGAGTCCCCCGTGTCTACCGTTCCACCACCCGGGCGGGCGCGCGTGAAAGCCTAGACGGCGTAGGGGGCAGCGCCCTCGGGGTCGGCCGCGGCGCCGCCGCGCTCCTCGACCTCCACGTGCCAATCCTGAGAGAAGCCGCGCATCGCGAACGCGATCAGGAACAGCGACACCGGCACGAGCACGATGCACAGCGTGCCGAGCAGGCTGGGCGGAAGCGCGGGATTGTGGAAGCCGCTCTTGTCCCGGTTGAACCATGCGGGAGCTGCGATCGCGGCGAGCACCGCCATCAGAACCGCGAGCCCCGACGCCACCGGCAGCACGCCGCGGTTCCAGCGCGCCACGTAGTAGGCCATGAGCAGGTAGATGATGATCGACGCGATCGCGACGAACTGCGCGCCCTGCAGCGCGCTCCAGCCGCCCAAGGTGATGATCGCGACGAGGCCAGCGCTCGCGAGCAGGAGCAGCACCACGATCGCCTTCGTCGCCTTCGACTCCGCCTTCTCCCGGTTCGGATGGCGGATCGTCACGCCGCTGGACGCCTCCATGTGCGGAAGCGTACCCGGAGACTGACTAACCGCGCTCCGGTTGCACGTCGGAGGGCTCGACGTTCAGGTGCGGCACCCGCTTGTCGAGAACCTTCGGGAACTTCCAGTTCGCGTCGCCCGCCAGCAGCATCAGCCCGGGGATGAGGATGCTCCGGACGATCAGCGCGTCGAGCAATATGGCCGCGGCGAGCGCGACACCGAACAGCTTGATCACCCTGAAGCCGCCGAGCACGAAGGCGGCGAACACGAGCACCATGATCGTCGCGGCCGCGGTGATGGTGCGGCCCGTGGCTGCGAGCCCGTGCACAACGGCCTCCTCGTTGTTGCGCCGCCTGCGCCACTCCTCATACATGCGGCTCACGAGGAACACCTCGTAGTCCATCGACAGGCCGAACAGGATCGCGAAGGTGAGCACCGGGACGAAGGCCTCGATCGGGCCAGTGCGGTCCACGCCGATCAGGCTCGCCCCCCAGCCCCACTGGAACACGGCCACCACCACGCCGAAGCCGGCGGCCACCGACAGCAGGTTCATCAGGGCGGCCATCGTCGGGATCACGAGGCTGCGGAACACCACCGTGAGGAGCAGGAACGAGAGCAGCACCACCACGCCGATGAAGAGCGGGAGCTTGCTCGCGAGCACGCGCGAGAAGTCCTCGAAGATCGCCGTCTGGCCGCCGATGAGCACGCCGGTGCTCGCGCGCGGGATGACGGTGTGGCGGAGGTGGCGGAGCAGCTTCGTGGTGGACTCGGCCTGCGGCGAGCTCTTGGGGAACGCCTGCGCCGTCACCACGCCGCCGCCCACGTTCCGCGGCGGTGTGACCGCCACCACCCCGGGCGTGCTCCTCACCTTCTGGAGGGAGCTCGCGAAGGCCGCCTGCTGCTGCGCTGTCGGCGCCTTCTTCACGAGCAGGAACGGGCCGTTGAAGCCGGGGCCGAAGCCCTTCGCCAGCAGGTCGTAGGCCTGGCGCGTGGTGGTGCTCGTGGGGTCGCTGCCCTGGTCCGAGGCGCCGAGGCGGAGGTTGAGGAAGGGCGTGGCGAGCACGAGCATGAAGATCGCGGCGCCCGCGGCGAGCATCGCCGGGTGCTGCTCGAGCCGGCGCGCCCAGCGTCCCCACGCGGGCGACTCGTCCGACTGCCTCAGCGCCAGCGCGTCGAGGTCCTTGCGCTCCCTTCTGCGCAGAACCTTCAGCCCGAAGAAGCCGAGCATCGCCGGCAGCAGGGTGAGCGCGGCAATCACCGTGAACGCCACCACCAGGCTCGCCGCGATGGCCACGCCGTAGAGGAAGCTCACGCCGAGCGCGAACATGCCGAGCAGCGCGATGCACACGGTCATGCCGGCGAAGAGGACGGCGCGGCCGGCGGTGTCGACGGCGTCTATGGCGGCTTCTTCGATGCTGTGCCCTCGGAGGAGTCCCTGGCGGTGGCGGGTGACGATGAAGAGCGCGTAGTCCACACCTACGCCGAGGCCGATGAGGAGGCTGAGCTCCGAGCTGAACTGCGGCGTGCTGATGGCGTGGCTGAGCAGGCCCACCGCCGCGATCCCCACGCCGAGCGCGAAGCCCGCGGTGAGCAACGGGAGCAACATCGAGAGGAGCGAGCCGAACACGAGGAAGAGCACCACCGCCGCCGCCACGAAGCCCGGCGCCGTGCCGCCGGTGCCCTGCGGATTGGCGTTCTGGATCGCCTGACCGCCGAGCTCCACCTGGAGCGTGGGCGTCTCAGCGCTCTTGGCGGTGTTCACCACGCGCTTGATGTCGCTAGTGGCGAGCTTGTTCGCCTGCGTGTCGAAGTTGAAGGGGATGAAGCCGATCTGGCGGTTTGGCGCGATCTGCGGCCGGCCGATGCTCGCCACGTGGGGGAGGCCTTTGACCTTTAGGACCATCGCCCTGATGCGCTGCTCGGTCTGAGGGTCGGTGAGCTTGCCCTGCTTGGTGGCGACGACGATGCGGTCCTGATCGCCCGCCGCCTTCGGCGCGGAGGCCTTGAGCAGGTTGAGAGCGTCGAAGCTGTCGGTGCCGTGGAGGCGGAAGGTGTCCTTGTAGGCGCTGCCGGCGGCGCTGTGGATCGCGGTGAGCGCGATCAGCGCGACGATCCACGCCGCGAGGACGGTCCTACGGTGGGTGAAGCTCCATCTGGCCAGTGAGCGCATTTCGAGGTGCGGCTGGAGGGACTCGAACCCCCACGGGCAAGCCCACCGGCTCCTAAGGCCGGCGCGTCTACCAATTCCGCCACAGCCGCGCGGCGAGTCGCGGGACCGATTCTAGGCAGCGGGAGTGGCCTACAATCGCTCGCGCCTGGGGCAGTGGCCAAATTGGTAAGGCACCGGTCTCCAAAACCGGCGATTCCAGGTTCGAGTCCTGGCTGCCCCGTCCCTCTGAGAGGCGGTTTTTCCGCTCTGCAATACGGGTTCTGCGCACTTGTACAGAGTGTCGTCGGACCGCTCCAAACCGGTGAAAACCGGCCCAAAAGACCCCGGACCGGCCCAAGACCGGCCCACCAGGGGGCCACATTTTCCGGCGGCTGCTCTCTCGGAATATGAATCCGATAAGCAGCACCTCAGGGCCCGTTTCGGGCCGTAAGCAAGTCCGCCTCGCCCTGTCGAAAGTCGAGGCGGCGGATGCGCTCGGGATCAGCGTCGACTTCCTCGAGGACCACGTCATGCACGAGCTGCGCGTGGTCCGCAAGGGACGCCGGCGCCTCATCCCTGTGAAGGAGCTCGAGCGCTGGATGGACGAGCAGGCGACGCAGGCGCTCGACTGATCCGATGGCGAAGCACCACGGCATCCAGGTCATCCACTCGCGCAAGTGCGCGACGTATCGCGGCGGTAAGTACTGCTCCTGCAGCCCGGCTTACAAGGCCGAGATCTGGATCGCCCGGGATAACCGCAAGATCCGGCGCTCGTTCTCGACGCTGGCCGCGGCGCGCAACTGGCGCCACGACGCGATGTCGGCGCTTCGCAAGGGGACCATGGCGGCGGGCGGACCGATCACGATCCGCGACGCCGCCGAGGTCCTCCTCAAAGGCATCAGGAGCGGAGCAGTCCGCACGCGGTCGGGAGACGAGTACAAGCCGAGCGCGATCCGCAACC
>DASUWY010000066.1 GCA_036378175.1 Thermoleophilaceae bacterium | reverse complement strand
GATCGTGATGAACACGAAGCCGATGCCGAACGCCGCGGCTCCGAGCGTCGCGGCGGTCCTGGGCGGCATCACCCCCGACAGCGCGCCGGCCACCCGCGCTCCGGGAGCCCCAAACTGGTCAGCGCGCGTACGCCGGGTGCTTGCGGATCGCTGCCACCCGTGCGAGGTTCGCCCGATGCGCACGCTCGTCGTCATTTCCCTCGTGGCCGCCGCGCTCGCGGCCACGGCACCCGCTGCCGGCGCCGCCCGCCCCTCGTACGCGAACTTCAAGGTGACGGTGAAGGGAACGGAGACCACCACGGTCACCGGTCGCGAGGATTGCCAGGACGACGCCGGCACGATCGCGGCCGCAAAGGCGAGCGAGAGCGCGCAGTTCTCCACCCCGAAGCCGCGGACGCTGCAGTTCCACAGGGCCGGCAGGGCGATCGACGTCGCGCTGCCGCGCGGAGTGGGGGCGAGCACGATCGCGGCCACCGGCTCCATGACGCGGCAGAGCGACTTCGTCCCGAACGGGTCCACGCCGCCGGTGTGCGGCGGCCCGCCGAATCCCGGTTGCGGCACCTCCTCCCTCTCGCGCATCTCGCTTCTCGTGCAGGGCGGCTTGAACTCGGTGCACCTCAGCGCGGACAAGCTCCAGCCGAGGCCGGGCGAGTGCTTCATTCCCGCCCTTGCTTTTCCGGCGATGCCGGGCACGACCCAGATGGACGGGCTCCATGCGAGGTACCGGGCGAAGGTTCCAGCGGGCCTGCTCAACCCCCACAAGCACGTGGTGGTGATCCACGGCTCGGGCACGGCCACCCAGTCAGGTCAGGAGGGCGCGATCTTCATGGACAGCACCAGCACCACGCTGAACTTCACGATGCGACTGGTGCGAGTTCCTTTGCACTGAACCGGTACGCGCCCGGCTCGAGCTCCGCCGTTCGACGGCGATAGGCGGTCCACTGCCACGGCCACTGACTCGGGTCGTTGCCGTTCTCGTCCACGTACCAGTTCGTGCAGCCCGCGTGCCACACGGTGCCGGCCAGCGCGGCGCGCAACTCGCGGTTGAACGCATCGGTGGTCTCGTGCGTAACCTCGATGCGGTCCGCCCGTTGGCGGTCCAGCTCGCGCAGCGCGGCGACCACGTGGCCGATGCCCGACTCGAGCTGGTGGATGATCGACACCGCGCCGCCATTCGTGTTCGGCCCGTAGAGCACGAACATGTTCGGGAAGCCCGGCACGCTCAGGCCGAGATACGCGCGCGCCACGTCCTGCCACTCGTCTGCGAGGGTCTGGCCGCCGCTGCCCTCCACCTCCATCGGCGCGATGAAGGCGTGCGACTTGAACCCCGTGGCGAGCACGAGCACGTCCGCGGGCCGCTCGCGGCCGTCGGCCGTCCGGATGCCGCTCGGCGTGATCTCGGCGATCCGATCGGTCACGAGCTCGACGTTCGACTTCGTGAGCGTGGGATACCAGTCGTCGGTGAGCATGATGCGCTTGCAGCCCACCTGGTCTGTGGGCGTGACCTTGCGGCGCAGCTCAGGGTCCTTGATCGCGCTGTTGATCTGGCGGCGCGCGACCGCCCGGAAGACGGGCAGCAGCCACTGACGCGAAGTCATCGCGGCGGTGGCCGTCTCGAGAAAGGCGAAGGTGGCGGCGCGGTCGAGCCGCAGCAGCGCGGGGAACCGCTTGAACAGCCGCTTGGTCCGCTCCCGGTATTCGAAGTCCATCTTCGGGAGCGTCCACCCCGGCGAGCGCTGGTAGACGTCCACCTGCGCGACGACCGGCTGGATCGCGGGCACGGTCTGGATCGCGCTGCAGCCCGTGCCGATCACGGCCACGCGCCTGCCCTCCAGCGGCACGTCGTGCCGCCACTCGGCTGTGTGGAAGGAAGGACCGCCGAAGCTGTCGAGTCCCGGGAGCGGCGGGACGCTCGGCACCGAAAGCTGGCCGCAGGCGGTCACGAGCACGTCCGCCTCGTGCTCGCCGCCGCTCGTCTGGAGGATCCACTTCGCGCGTTCCTCGTCCCAGGTGGCGCGCTCCACCTCGGTGCTCGTCCTCACGCGGTGGAACACGCCCTCGCGGCGCGCGACGTCCTCGATGTAGGCCTGGATCTCGGCCTGCGGCGCGAAGCGGCGCGACCAGCGCGGGTTGGGCGCGAACGAGAACTCGTAGAGGTGCGACGGCACGTCACAGGCGGCGCCGGGGTACGTGTTGTAGTTCCACACGCCGCCCACGCGCTCGCCCTTTTCGAACACGGTCACGTTCTTGTAGCCCGCGCGCTTCAGCATCACGAGCGTGCCGACGCCGCCGAACCCAGCGCCCACCACCGCTACCGACCGCGAGCTCACGCGGAGAGACTAGCCGTGCGCCGCTCGATCTGAAAAGGTGTGAGCGATGCGGAACGGACTCGCGCTCGCGGCACTGCTGCCTGTGCTGCTCGTCCCCGGCACGGCTGCCGCCAAGCTCAGCGCGCGCGGCAGTGCCGAGCAGGTGCAGGTGACCGGAGTGAAGGGTCATGCGCGGGTTGCGCTGTTCAACCATGCGGGCCGCCGCGTGCGCTCGCGGCGAGCCGACTCGCTCGGCGGGATCGTGTTCCGGAACGTAAGGCCGGGACGCGGTTACCGGGTGAGCGCCGGCTCTGCGCGCTCGCGTCCACTCACCGTGCTCACCACACGGGCCGCGCCGCCCAGCACGAAGATCTACCGCCAGAAGATTCCCGCCTCCGGCTACGGCTACCTCACCACGCGTGACGGCACCAAGCTCGCGATCGACGTGCATCTGCCGGCGGGCAAGGGACCGTTTCCGACGCTGATCGAGTACTCGGGCTACGGTTACGCCAACCCGGCCGGGCCGCAGAGCTCGATCGAGCCGATCGCGACGCTGCTCGGCTTCGCGGTGGTGGACGTGAACATGCGCGGCACCGGCTGCTCGGGCGGAGCGTTCGACTACTTCGAGGCGCTCCAGGGGCTCGACGGCTACGACGTGATCGAGACCGTCGCCCGCCAGCCCTGGGTGCTCCACCACAAGGTGGGGATGATGGGCATCTCGTACGGCGGCATCAGCCAGCTGTTCGTCGCGCAGAACCGCCCGCCGAGCCTCGCCGCGATCGCGCCGCTGTCGGTGATCGACAACACGCAGACCACGCTCTACCCGGGTGGCATTCTCAACACGGGCTTCGCACTGAGCTGGGCCAAGGACCGCGTGCACGACGCGAAGCCCGCGTCACCGAGCGGCGGCCAGGCCTGGGCGCTGACGCGCATCCGCGGCGGCGATCGCGTGTGCAAGGCCAACCAGGTGCTGCATGGCGACGCCGTCAACCTGATCGCGAAGACCTACCGCAACAACTACTACGTGCCGAGGGTGGCGGACCCGCTGTCGCCGATCACGTTCGTCCACAAGATCGACGTGCCGGTGTACATGGCGTGCCAGTGGGAGGACGAGCAGACGGGCGGCCACTGCGCCGACCTCGCGGAGCACTTCACGGGGACGCGCCGCAGGTGGTTCACCTTCACCAACGGCGCGCACGTCGACTCGCTCGACCCCGCGACCTTCAACCGCTGGTACGACTTCCTCGAGCTGTACGTGGCGAGGCAGAGGCCTCAGCTGCCGCCCTCGGCGCGCGCGCTCGCGCCGACGCTGTTCGCGAGCGCGATGGGCGTGCCGAACGTGAACCTGCCGGACGACCCGATCCAGGCGCGGCTCGATTACGGCAGCGCGCTCGCGGCGTTCCAGGCCCTGCCGCGCGTGCGCGTCCTGTTCGACAACGGCGCCGGCGGAGCGGCGCCGGGCGCGCCGGTGCCGGGCTTCGAGCAGTCGTTCCCGCGTTTCCCGATCCCCGGGACGCAGCCGCGCTCCTGGTACCTCGCGGGCGGCGGCGAGCTCGCCGACTCCGCCCCGGCCGCGGCGGCCGGCGACGTCTTCACCTGGAACAAGGCCGCCAGGCCCGCCACCGACTTCAGCGGCGACACCGGCGCCGGCGCCAACGGCCTCTGGACCGCCACGCCTCCCTACCGCTGGCTGCCGAGCCCGCCCGGCACGGCGGCCTCCTACGTGAGCGCGCCGCTCGCCGCGAACACGGTGGTGGTGGGCGCGGGCGCGCTGCAGGCCTGGATCAAGTCGAGCGCGCGGGACGTGGACCTGCAGGTGACGGTGTCCGAGGTGCGCCCGGACGGCATCGAGACCTACGTGCAGAGCGGCTGGCTTCGCGCGAGCGTCCGGAAGCTGGATCCGCGCAAGTCCACCCTGCTCGAGCCCGTGCTCAGCCTGCGGCGCCGCGATGCCGCGCCGCTGCCGCGCGGGCGGTTCACGAAGCTCACGGTTCCCCTGTATTACGAGGGCCACGCCTACCGCGCCGGCTCGCGCGTGCGCGTGACCATCACCGCGCCGAACGGCGACCAGCCGGTGTGGTCGTTCGCGAACACCGTGCCCCATGGGAAGGCGACCGTTACGGTCGGCCACGGGGCGGCAATGCCATCGCGGCTGATCCTCCCGGTGGTGCCGGGCGTGAACGTGCCCACCGGCCTGCCGCCCTGTCCCGGCCTGCGTGGCGAGCCCTGCCGCCCGTACCAGCCGTAGCGGGCTAGCCGCGCGGGGGGATCGCCTGGACGGACCAGGCGTTGCCGTCCGGGTCGCTGAAGAAGACGAAGTCGCCCCAGGGGAAGTGCTGGACCTCGCTCACCTCCACGCCGTTACGCGAGAGCTGCGCGTGGGCGGCCTCGATGTCGTCCACCACGAGCTGGAGCCCCTTCTGGGATCCCGGCTCCATGTCCGCTCCGAGGCCGGTGCCGATCGCGATCGAGCAGCTCGATCCCGGCGGCGTGAGCTGCACGAACCGCACCTCCTCGTTCACCCTGTGGTCGTGGTCGGCGTTGAAGCCCACCTTTTCGACGTAGAAGGTCTTCGCCCGGTCGACATCGGACACCGGTACCTGCACGAGCTCGAGGCGCCAGTCCATACCGCTGCCGAGCCTATCGTCCTGGCATGAACGTCGTCCTCCGTCCGCTCGCGCCCGGTGACGAGGAAGAGCTGCTGCGGATCCACCGCACGCCGGGGGTGAGACGGTGGTGGGACGAGCCGGCGGACGGCTTTCCCTGGGACGAGCCGGAGTCAACGCGTTTCACGATCGAGGTGGACGGCGCGATCGCGGGTCTGATCCAGTACTGGGAGGAGACCGAGCCGAAGTACCGGCATGCCTCGATCGACCTGTTCCTCGACCCGGCGCTGCACGGCCGGGGGCTCGGAACCGAGGCCCTCGGTCAGGTGGTGCGGATGCTGATCGAGGAGCGAGACCATCACCGCATCACGATCGATCCGGCCACCGAGAACCTCGCCGCCATCCGAAGCTACGAGAAGGCCGGCTTCAAGCCGGTGGGCGTGATGCGCCAGGCGGAGCGAGACGCGGATGGTGAGGGCTGGCACGACTCCCTGCTGATGGAGCTGGTCGCGGATGACCTCTGCCGCTAGGCGGCGGCGCGCCCTCTCCTCGGAAATCCGTCCGTTTAGCAGGAGAAATACCCCATAGAGGGGAGCCACCCTCCCCTACGATCCCGGCCGATGGGCGAACGGGGGGAGTCGGCTGGCTGGGAGCGGTTCACGCCGCGCGCGGGCGCGCCCTGGTCCGTGGCCACGTACCTCGCGCTGATCGTCGCGGCGAGCGGGATCGCAATCGCCGCCGCCACGGCCTACGGCTACCTGTGGAACGCGGGGCACGCGCGCGCCGCGGCGCGCAGGGAGATGAACCTCGAGGCGCGGCGCGCGGCGGCGCTGATCACGTCCGCCACGGCAGAGGCGGAGAAGTCGGTCGCGCAGCTCGCAGCTCAGCCGGGCCTCGACAAGGCCTTCACGGCGGCCGGGGCCTCGCGCGACTGCCAGCTCTCGGTGGAGGGCTCGGAGGCGTTCCCGAGCGTGCGTCTGGACATCGTGGGTCGGGACGGCGGGGTGGTGTGCACGTCCAAGCCGTTGCCGTCGGTCCGCGCGCCGGGAGCTCACCGCGGCAGCCCGTGGCTGGCGCGCGCCCTGCGGGCGCGAGGACCCTTGGTGGCATGGCACGCCGTCGATGCCGCCACCCACCGCCCGGCCGTGGCGGCGGCCGCGCCCATCACGGCCGGCGGGAGGGCGGTGGGAGCGGTCGTGGCCTTCGAGCATCTCGACGGTACGGCAGCCGCGCTCGCGGCGAACGTCGGCGGCGCGCGGCATCCGAGCTTCACGCTGGTGTCCGGGAGAAGCGCCCCGGGACCGGGCGGCCGGATCTCTGCCTCAGCGCCGGTTCCCGGCAGCGGCTGGACGGTCTATGCGGCGGTGCGCCGCTCCGCCGTGCTGGCGGGGGCGCGCGGCACGCTCACTCGACAGCTCCTCGTGGGTGCGCTCGCGCTGCTGATCCTCGTGCTCGCGGGATGGTTCCTCAACCGTCGTGTGGCGCGGCCGCTGCGGGCGCTCTCACGCGCTGTCGGTCGCGCGAGCCTGAGCGACCAGGGGGCGCACGTGGACGAGACGGGCGCAGCCGAGGTGGTCACACTTGCCCGCCGCTTCAACGCGATGCTCGACCTCCGCGCCGGCCACGAGGCGGAGCTTCTTCACCAGGCCACGCACGATGCGCACACCGGCCTGCCGAACATCGTTCTCTTCCGCCAGCGGCTCGACCAGGCGCTGCAACAGTCCTCCGGGCCCGGGCTTGCGGTGCTCAGGGTGCGGGTGAACCGCCTCGATGTGGTGAACGAGGGCTTCGGGCGCGCCACCGGCGACCGCGTGCTGGCGGAGGTGGCCGCTCGGCTGTCAAGCGCGATGCGGCCAGGTGACACGCTTGGCCGTTCAGGCGGCAGCGAGTTCGTCGTCCTCTGCCCGGGAATCGGCGAGGAGGGCGCGCTCGAGGTGGGCCGGAGGCTGCATTCGTGCCTCGCCGAGCCGTTCCGCGGACCCGTGTCGGACATCGTGCTGAAGGCATCGGTGGGCCTGGCGTTCGCGCGCGCCGGCGCCACCGGCGAGCAGCTTCTGCGCGAGGCGGACAGCGCGATGCGGGAGGCGCGCCGGAGCGGTCGCGACGTGCAGCGCTTCGACCACGAGCTTCAGCTGCGCGCGACGGAGCATCTCGCGCTTGAGCATGCGCTCTGGACGGCGCTGCAGGAGGAGCAGCTCGAGGTTCACTACCAGCCGCTGGTGGAGTCGGGCAGCGGTCGCATCGTCGGCACGGAGGCACTGGTGCGCTGGCGGCATCCCGAGCGCGGCATGGTGATGCCGGCCGAGTTCATCGGGGTGGCCGAGGAGACCGGGCAGATCTTCCAGATCGACCGTTACGTGCTCGCCCGCGCGTGCCGTCAGGCCGCGGCCTGGACCGCCGCGGGCCACCGGGTGCGCATGTCCGTGAACGTGGCCGCGTCGCAGCTCACCGACGAGCGCTTCCACGACTTCGTAGGGTGGGTGCTCGCCGACACGGGCCTGGCGCCCTCCCAGCTCTGCCTCGAGATCACCGAGACATCGCTCATGCGCGAGGCCGCGCGCGACCAGTCTCAGCTGATGGGGCTGAAGCGGCTCGGGGTGGCACTGTCGATCGACGACTTCGGCACCGGCTACTCGTCGCTCGCCTACCTGCACGAGCTACCCGTCGACGAGCTCAAGATCGACCGCTCCTTCATCACGCGGCTGGGACGCGACCGCCGCGACCGCCACCTCGTGGAGGCGATCGTTGGAATGGCGCGCGCGCTCGGCCTGGAGGTGCTGGCGGAGGGCGTGGAGTCGGAACATCAGCTGCAGGTGCTCCATGGGCTCGGGTGCACCCGCATTCAGGGGTATCTCGTCGCGCGGCCGCAGCCGCCCGACCGCGTGCTGTCGCTGCTCGAGGCGCAGGCGGACGAAGAGCGGCTGGCGGTGCCGGCTTAGCGCTTCACCTAGGCCCTCGAGCGAGGTGACCATCCCATCCAGCTGTTCTCACGCAACAGCTGGTTGGGACGCCTGCGAGAGGCGGGGCGCCGACGCTCCCAATTTGTCACGCGCCTGTAGCGCACTTGTTGCGCTCCGGTCTGGAGCCGTAACGCGCCGGGCGGGAGCATCGCCTCCAGTCAATTCCACGGCAAGGAGGCAGGCATGAATCGCATCAGGTGTGGCGCGCGGCGGGCGCTTCGCGGGCTCGGACGGCTGGGACGGCAGGCGGGGCAGGGGACGGTCGAGTACGTGGCGCTGATCCTGCTCGTCGCACTGATCATGGCCGGCGTCGTGACGGCGATGAAGGGCTACAAGACCGACCAGGGCAAGTCGCTGGGGGACACGGTGCTGCAGAAGATCAAGGATTCAGTGGACAAGGTGCAGTTCTAGGTCATAGGTCATGGGTCAGCTCGCCTTTGACCGCTTCAGGCGGCCGGCGACGAGCCTCTGGATCTGGCCTGCTTCCGGCACCTTCAGAAGCAGTACGCCGATCGCATATGTGGCGATGCCTACGGCGATTCCGGCGCCCAGCGAGATGATCTGGGCGATGGTCGAGCGGCCGAGGATGCTGTCGAGCACGTGCCACACGAGCCAGCTCGAACCCGCGAGCACGGCCCCGGCGGCGAGCATGCGCGCCACCGCCGAGGCCGTCTCCCGGCCCTCGACGCCTCCAAGGTCGCGGCGCAGGATGGCCATCTGGAAGAACGTCATCGCGGCGGTCCCGACCACCGTGCCGAGCACAACGCCGGAGATGCCGAACGGGCCGTGCAGTGCGGCGGCCACGGCCGCGTTGAGCACGAGGTTGGTGGTGGCGAAGGCGATGGTGATCCACGTGCGCTGCAGGCTGAAGAAGGTGCGCGAGTACAGCAGGCTCATGCCCTCGAACGGCAGCGTCACCGCCCACCACACGAGCGCCTGTGACACGAGGTGCGTCGCGCTCGAGGTGAACTCGCCGCGCTGGTACACCAGCCGCGTGGACGGCACGGCCAGCACGATCATCAGGAGCGCGGCGGGGATCAGCAGCAGGCAGATCTGCCGGATGCCGTTCGCCATCGTATGGCGCAGCTCCCGGTGCTCACCGCGCACGGCGTGACGCGCGAGGGTCGGGAAGATCACCGTGGCGATGGCAACGGAGAAGAGCCCCTGCGGGAGCTGCGAGAGCCGGAACGCGCGGTCGATGGCGGCAGGCGCCTCCTTGCTGACGAAGGTGGCGAAGAACGAATCCACCAGCAGGTTCAGGCTCACGATGCCGAGCGCGATCGTCACCGGCAGCATCAGCTTCAGGACGCGGCGAACGTGCTCGTTGCGCCAGTCGAGGGTGAGCGTGATCCTGCCGCCGCGGCCGCGCAGCCACGGCATCGGCAGCAGCAGCTGCACGATCGTGCCGCCCAGGATGCCGATCGCGTAGGCGTAGATCCGCTTGTCCTGCGGGAACAGCGGCGGCAGCGCGATGAGGCAGCCGATCACCACCACGTTCCACGCGAGCGGCGCGATGGCGGGCGCCGCGAAGTGGTCGAAGGCGTAGAGCATTCCCACGAGGAGCCCGGACAGGCCGAGGAGCGGCACCGTGAGGAACACGATCTGGGCGAGGTGGGTGGTGAGGTGCTGCAGCTCGGGCTGGTCCTTGAAGCCGGGCGCGAACAGCGGCATCAACACCGGCGCCACGAGCACGAAGATCGCCGTGAGCGCACCCATCACGAGACAGATCAGCCAGAACACGACGGACGCCACGCGCCATGCCTCGCGACGCTCGCCTCGCTCGAGCAGCTCGGTGAACACCGGCACGAACCCGGCCTGGAGCGGGCCTTCGGCAAACAGCGCGCGGAGCACGTTCGGCACCTGGTAGGCGATCGTGAATGCGGACATCGGCCCGGTCACGCCGAACTTGCTCGCCGCCACGATCTCGCGCACGAGACCGGCGATGCGCGACATGCCGGTCGCAGCGGAGTAGAACGCCGTGTTCTTGACGAGGTGACGGCGATGCTCGGCCGCGCCGCGCGCGGCTCCGGCGGTCCCGTCCGGGCTCGCGGGCGTGGTGACGTTCTCGGTGTCCGTGGCGTCGCTCACTAAGGTGGCGGCGTGACGCCGCCCGCATTGCAAGTTACAGCCGCCTCCGGCCACGGCCGCAATCTGTGTGCGGCATAGCCGGCATCCACGCGCCCGCGGGCGGAGCCGACGCGACGCTCGTTCGGGCGATGACCGCCCGGCTCGAGCACCGCGGCCCTGACGGCCAGGGCTACCACTCGGCGGACCGAATCGCGCTCGGCATGCGCCGCCTCGCGATCGTCGATCCCGAGCACGGCCACCAGCCCCTTCTGAACGAGGAGGGCGACGTGGTCGTCCTCTTCAACGGCGAGATCTACAACCAGAAGGAGCTCCGGCGCGGACTCGAGGAGCGCGGCCACCGGCTGCGGTCGAACAGCGACGGCGAGGTGATCCCGCACCTCTACGAGGAGCTCGGGCCCGGCTTCGTCGATCGCCTCAACGGCATCTTCGGGATCGCGATCTGGGACGAGCGTAGCGGCACGCTCCACCTGATGCGCGACAAGTTCGGCGTCAAGCCGCTCTACTGGGCGAGGGCGGGCGGCAGGTTGAGCTTCGCCTCGGAGTTGAAGGCACTGCTCGTGGACGAGTCGCTGCCGCGCGACCTCGATCTCGAGGCGATCGACCAGTACCTCACGTTCCGCTTCGTCCCCGCGCCGCACACACTGTTCGAGCACGTGCGCAAGCTTCCGCCGGCCACGATCCTCACCTCCACCGCCGACGGCGTCGAGACGCGCCGCTACTGGAGCGGGCGGCCGACGGCGAACCGTCGCGACACGGATGCGCTCATCCACGAGTACGGTGCGGCGTTCGAGCGCGCTGTGGTGCGCCAGATGATGAGCGACCGCCCGATGGGGGTCATGCTGAGCAGCGGTCTCGACTCCGCGGCGATCGCGGCGGTGATGGCGAAGCACGCCTCGCACGTGCGCACCTTCACCGTGGGTTTCGCCGGCGGGGGCGAGGGCACGAACGAGGTGCCGCTCGCAGCCGAGACGGCGCGGCTGTTCGGGGCCGACCACGAGCACACGATGGTGGACGCGGCGGAGTACCTCGCGCGGCTGCCCGAGTCGCTCATCGCACTCGAGGAGCCGGTGGGATCGACGAGCGCGCTGGCCGTCCGCTTCGTCGCCGAGCTGATGAAGCCGAGCGTGCCGGTGGCGCTCTGCGGCCAGGGCGCCGATGAGCCGCTCGGCGGGTACGGCCGGCACCTCGGCGTGAAGCTCGCCGCGGCGCTGCGGCGCGGGGGTCCGCTCACGCGCCCGCTCTCCAAGCTCTCGAGCCGGGCGCCGAGCGAGCAGCTGCGCCGCGGGCTCGCCACGCTCGACGCGCGAGGGGACGCCGAGCTGCTGCTGTCCGCGTACACGATCTTCAGCGAGGACGAGAAGGCGCGGCTCTACGCCGGCGAGCTGCGTGGCAGGCTCGGTACGCGTGACGAGCTCGAGGTGGTTGAGCGCCACCGCGCGCAGGTGGCGCACCTGCCCCCGCTCGCGCAGATGCTCTACGTCGACACCCGCCTCACCCTGCCGGACGAGCTCCTGCTCATCGCGGACAAGATGTCCATGGCGGAGTCGGTGGAGCTGCGCGTGCCGTTCCTGGACGAGGACCTCGTGCAGCTCGAGGAGTCGATGCACCCCTCCCTGAAGGTGCATGGCCGCACCGGCAAGTGGATCCACAAGCAGGCGATGGCGCGGCTGCTTCCCGAGCAGATCGTGAACCGGCGCAAGCTCGGTTGGGAGACGCCGCTCGACAGGTGGCTCCGCGCCGAGCTCAAACCGCTGCTCGAGGAGGTGCTGCTCGGCGAGGGAGAGCTGTGCCGGAGCCTGTTCCGGGAGGTCGAGCTGCGGCGGCTGATCGACGTCCACGAGCGCGGCGAGCGCGACCTCACCAAGCAGCTCTTCCTGCTGCTCAGCCTCGGCCTCTGGCACCGCGGCTTCGTGGCCGGTGGGACGGCCGCGGCTGTGGCGTGAAGCGTCCGGACGCCTGGTCGCATGCGAACATGCCGCCCGTGCGACGCAGCCAGAGCAGCCTGCCGATAGCCATGTTCGACTCGGGAGTCGGCGGCCTCACCGTGCTCCACGAGTGCCTCGTGTCGCTTCCCCACGAGGACTTCGTGTACCTCGGGGACACCGCTCGCTTCCCGTACGGCGAGCGCAGCCAGGACGAGCTGCGCGAGTTCGCGCACGAGCTCGCGGAGCTGCTGCTCGACGAGGGCGCGAAGCTGCTCGTGGTGGCGTGCAACTCCGCCACGGCGGCCGCGCTGCCACGGCTGCGCGAGGAGCTCGGTGACCGCGTGGGCGTGGTGGCGGTGGTGCAGCCGGAATCGCGCCTCGCCGCGCGTTCCACGAAGAGCGGCAGCGTCGGCCTGCTGGCAACGCCCGCCACCGTGGCGAGCGGCGCGTACGAGCGCGCGCTCCGCGAGGCCGCTCCGCACGCGCGGCTGCACGCGGTCGCTTGTCCGGAGCTCGCGCCCATGATCCAGGCCGGCGACGAGTTCGACCAGCGCACGGTCGACACGGTGGAGGCGTACTGCGAGCCGCTCCGCGAGGCCGAGGTGGACACGGTGATCCTCGGCTGCACGCACTACCCGCTCGTGCGCCCGATCCTCCAGCGCGCGCTCGGCCGCCAGGTGACGATCGTGAGCTCCGGCGAGGCGATCGCGGACGCGGTGCACGAGGAGCTCACCGCACGGGGGCTCGAGAACGATCCCGATCGCCGCGGGCGCTACAGCTTCCTCGCCACCGGGGATCCGGAGGCGTTCCGCGCCATCGGCACGCGCTTCCTTCAGATGCCGCTCGGTCGGGTGCGCCAGGTTCAGGTGCGCGAGGCGAGGAAGGCCGCATGAGCGACCCGCGGCACGACGGGCGCGCGCCGAACGAGCTGCGGCCGCTCTCGATCACGGCCGGCTTCGTACGCTCGGCCACCGGCTCCGCGCTGATCGAGGCGGGCGGCACGCGCGTGATCTGCACGGCTTCCGCGGTGGAGGACGTGCCCCGCTGGCTCGTGGGGAAGGGCCGCGGCTGGGTGACCGCCGAGTACGGGATGCTGCCCGCGTCCACTGGCGACCGCAAGCAGCGCGACGTGTCGCGCGGGCGGCCGGACGGACGGACGGTGGAGATCCAGCGGCTGATCGGCCGCTCGATCCGCGGGGTGGTGGACTTCCAGGCGCTCGGCGAGCGAACCGTCTACATCGACTGCGACGTGCTCGAGGCCGACGGCGGCACCCGCTGCGCCTCCATCACCGGCGGCTTCGTGGCGCTCAAGCTGGCGCTCGACCGGCTCGTGAGCGAGGGCAAGCTCGACCGCGTGCCGCTCACCGGATCGGTGGCCGCGGTGTCGTGCGGAGTGGTGGACGGCCGCGCGCTGCTCGACCTCGACTACGTGGAGGACTCCTCGGCGGAGGTGGACGCCAACGTGGTGATGACCGGCGACGGCGGCCTCGTGGAGGTGCAGGCCACCGCTGAGCGCACCCCGCTCTCGCGCGCATCGCTCGACGAGCTCCTGGCACTCGCGGCCGGCGGCATCGAGGTGCTGCGTGAGGCGCAGGCCGGCGCGGCAGGCTCCCTACCCTCGTAGTAGGGAACGCCGCGATGAGGCTCGTCCTCTCAACACGCAATCCGCACAAGGTGCGGGAGCTGAACGTGCTGCTCGCGCCGCACGAGGTGCTGCCGCTGCCCGAGGACGTCGAGCTGCCGCCCGAGACCGGTCACACCTTCGCGGAGAACGCGCTCGTAAAGGCCCGCGCGGCCGCGGCGGCAACGGGGATGCCGAGCATCGCCGACGACTCGGGGATCGAGGCCGCGGCGCTCGGCGGAGCGCCGGGCGTGCGCTCCGCGCGTTACGCCGGGGAGAACGCCACCGACGAGGAGAACCTCCACAAGCTGCTGCGCGAAGTGCCTGCGGATGGGGACCGGCGCGTCCGCTACGTGTGCGCGCTCGCCTACGTGGACGGGGCTGAGGAGCGTCTGTTCGAAGGGTTCTGCGAAGGCACCCTGGCCGCTGAGCCCCGGGGCAGCGGAGGCTTCGGCTACGACCCGGCGGTCATCCCGGCCGACCGTGACGACGGCCGGACGATGGCCGAGCTGAGCGTGGAGGAGAAGGACGCGATCAGCCACCGCGGGCGCGCCGCTCGGGCGTTCCTCGAATGGCTCGACGGGGAAACGAAGGCGGCATGAGAATGATCGGCAGCACCGCGGGGGCCGCAGGCGCGAACGCCGCGGCGGACAGGCCGCGGGCGAAGAGCCGCGCCGCTGGGCTCTCGATCGCGTCGAACACGGTCCTGATCGTGCTGAAGGTGGTCGCCGGCGCGGTCACGGGGTCGATCGCGATCCTCACCGAGGCGGTGCATTCGGCGATCGACCTGCTCGCGTCCGTCGTCGCCTTCTACTCGGTGCGCAAGGCGGAGGAACCGCCCGATCCGAACCACCCGTACGGCCACGAGAAGGTGGAGAACCTGACGGCGGCGCTCGAGGGGATTCTCATCCTGGTGGGTGCGGCGATCATCATCTACGAGTCGGTGCGCCGGCTGATCACGCCGTCGCCCATCGACACGCTCGGCGTGGGCATCGCGGTCGTGGCCCTTTCGGCCGTGGCGAACTTCGCGGTGTCCGGCTACCTCTACAGGCAGGCGCACAACACGGGCTCGCCCGCGCTCGAGGGCGACGCCGCGCACCTGCGCACCGACGCCTTCACGTCACTCGGGGTGCTCGTCGGGCTCGTGCTGGTGAAGGTCACGGGCGCCGAGCGCTTCGATCCGATCACCGCGCTCCTGATCGCCACGGCGATCATCTGGTCCGGCGTGCGCATCGTGAACCGCTCCTCCCGCGTGCTGGTGGACGAGGCGCTGCCGGACGAGGAGCTCGACGCCGTGCGGCAGACGATCGAGGCCTACGACGCGCCCGAGGTGGCGGGTTTCCACAAGCTGCGGGCGCGCCAGGCGGGCAGCCGCCGCCACATCGACCTGCACGTGCAGTTCCACAAGGGCACCACACTCGAGCGGGCGCACGAGGTGAGCCACGAGCTGCAGAGCGCGATCGCCGTGCGGCTGCCGGACGCGGACGTGCTGATCCACCTCGAGCCCGAGAGCCACCCCGGGCTCGAGAACGCCAACCAGCCGGTCAGCGGAGATTGACGGCGGCCGAAGCGGCCACCGCCAGCAGGATCCCGAAGTAGCCCACGTAGCCGTTGATGAGCAGCACAAGCGCAACGGCGAGGCAGATGAGCACCACGCCGAGCCAGGAAGCCTGGGGAAGAGTCACGTGGGTATCGTGACAGCGGTGCCCGACTCGACGCTTACTCCCGAGCTCGCGCTGCGCTACCTCGACGAGCTGTCCACCGATATCAGGGCCGCCGTGCTGCTCGACAGCGCGGGGCGCGTGGCCGCTGCGCACTCTCCCGAGGGCGACGTTCCCGCCGCCCCGCTCGGGCAACTGGCCGCGCGGCTGTTCGAGCGCGCGGACGAGGCGGCAGACGGCCTGCACGGATTCGAGGGGCAGGTCGCGCAGATCGAGGCCACCACTGCCGACGGTGCCGTGTTCGGGGTGCGCGCGGAGGGGTGGACGATCGCGGTGGTGGCCGGTCGCCTCGCCCTCCCGTCGCTCATGTTCTACGACCTGCGGGCGGTGCTCTCTGACCTGGGGAAGAGGGCCGCATGAAGGAGCGCAAGGGACCGCTCGGGATGGTCGCCGGGATCGCGGAGGACGTACTGGCGGGCCAGCGGCGCAGGCAGGCGCGCCGCGAGCCGCGAGTGACGATCCATGACGCCGCGGGGCAGTCGCGCGTGCTCCCCGAGGCCGCGCCGGCCCGCGCCAAGATGCTCGAGCTGGCCGAGCAGATGACCAAGCTGGCGGCGAAGGAGTGATCTCCTCCGACCTCGCAGGCGACCTGCTCGCGCGCGCCCTCGCGCGCGGCGGCGACCTCGCCGAGCTCTACGTGGAGGAGCGCACCGGGCTCGCGCTGACGCTCGATGACCGGCGCGTGGAGCGCCCGCAGAGCGGGCGCGAGATCGGCGCGTCGGTGCGGGTGGTGGTGGGCGACTCCACCTACTTCGGACACGTGGACGGCCTCGCAGAGGAGGACCTGCGGCGCGTGGCGGACTCCGTGTCGCAGGCGGTGGCCGGCGAGCGCCGCGAGCCGGCCGCGCTGAAGGCCGCGACCGAGCCCGGCGAGGCGTACGAGATCGGGCGGCGGCCCGAGGACGTGGCCGCCACCGACAAGGCGCAGATCCTCCGCGCCTGCGACGAGGCCGCTCGAAATGCCGGCCCAGAGGTGGTCCAGGTCTCGATCAGCTACGTGGAGAACCGCAGGCGCGTGCAGGTGTTCAACAGCCACGGAATCGCCGCCGCCGACGACCGCACGCGCGTGCGGCTCGGCGCTCAGGTCGTGGCGCGGCGCGACGGCATCGTCGAGACCGGCCACGAGACCCGCGGCGGCCACGCCGGCTTCGAGCTCGTCTCGGCGGACCCGGAGGAGGTGGCGCAGAACGCCGCGCGCAAGGCGCTCACGATGCTCGACGCCGTCGATGCCCCCACGGGCCGCATGCCCGTGGTGGTGGGCAACGGCTTCGGCGGCGTGCTGCTGCACGAGGCGGTTGGACACGGCCTCGAGGCTGACGCGATCCAGAAGCGGGCCAGTGTCTACGCGGGCAAGCTCGACGAGCTGGTGGCGCCCGAGTTCCTCGTGGCGTACGACAGCGGCGCCGAACCGGGCGAGTGGGGCTCCGACGGCATCGACGACGAGGGCACGCCCACGCAGCGCACGACGATCATCGAGAACGGCCGCCTCACCTCCTACCTGTACGACCTGCTGCGCGCGCGCAAGGACGGCGTGCCGTCCACCGGCAATGGCCGGCGCGAGTCGTTCCGCCATCTACCGATCCCGCGCATGACCAACACCTACTTCGCGAACGGCAACGCCACGCCGGAGCAGCTGATCGAGGGCACCGAGCACGGCCTGTACGCGGTCTCGTTCGGCGGCGGCCAGGTGGAGCCCGCCACCGGCGACTTCGTGTTCGGCGTGTCCGAGGGCTATCTGATCGAAAACGGCAAGGTCACGAAGCCCGTGCGCGGCGCCACCCTCATCGGCAACGGGCTCGAGGCGCTCAAGCTGATCGACGGCGTGGCGGCCGACCTCTCGATAGCCACCGGCTTCTGCGGCAAGGGCGGGCAGCGCGTGCCCGCCGGCGTGGGTCAGCCGCACGTCCGCATCCAGGCCCTCACCGTGGGCGGGACCGCGGCATGAGCCAGCCCGACCTCGAGGCGATCGCACGCCGCGCGGTGGAGGCCGCCCAGTCCGCCGGCGCAGACGACGCCGAGGCGTGGGTGGAGGAGGCCGTGACCCGGCAGATCCGCGTGTACGAGGCGAACGTGGAGAGCCTCACGGACGCCGGCAGCCGGGGCATCGGCCTGCGCGTCTTCCTCGACGGGCGCTCCGGTTACGCCTACGGCACGGACCTGAGCGACGAAGGGGTGACCGCGCTCGCCGCGGAGGCGCGCGAGAGCGCGGCTGTGGCGGATCCCGATGAGTTCGGGGGGCTGCCGGAGGAGTTCGGCGCCACCGAGATCGAGGGCCTGCACGCGGTCGGACTCGCGGACTGGAGCACCGAGCGCAAGATCGAGCTGGCGGTTGAGGTGGAGCGCGCCGCCCGGGCGCACGAGGGCGTGACGCAGGTGGAGGACACGGTGTACGCGGACGCCGACGGCAGCGTCGCCCTCGCCAACTCGCGCGGCTTCTGCTCGTCGTACGAGGCGAGCTCCGCATGGGCGTATGCATCGGTGTTCGCCGGTGAGGGAGTGGACCTGATGACCGGCCTCGGCGTGGGCCTCGGCCGCGAGCCGGGCGAGCTCGACGCGCACGCCATCGGCGACGAGGCGGCCGAGCGCGCGCTCGCGCTGGTGGGCGCCCGCCAGCCGGAGAGCCGCCGCTGCCCCGTGGTGCTCGACGCGTTCGTGGCCGCCAGCTTCATCGGCTTCATCGGCGGGATGCTCTCCGCCGACGCCGTCCAGCGCGGGCGCTCGCTGTTCGCGGACCGCGAGGGGGAGGAGATCGCGTCGGCCGCCGTTCGCCTCGCCGACGACGGCATCGACCCCGAGGGCCCGGACAGCGCGCCCTTCGACGGCGAGGGCTCGCCGAGGCGTCGCACCGGCCTGATCGAGGACGGCCGGCTCCTCACCTTCCTCTTCGACGCACGCACGGCGCGCAAGGGCGGCCGCGAGACCACCGCCAGCGCCTCGCGAGGCTCGTACCGCACGCCGCCGTCGGTCGGCACCGCCAACCTGCTGCTCGAGCCGGGGGACGCGGACCTGGAGGAGCTCGTGCGGCGGGCGGGCGACGGGCTGTACGTCACCGACGTGGCGGGGCTCCATTCGGGCGTCAATCCGGTGTCCGGAACATTCTCCGTGGGCGCCACCGGGAGGCTGATCGAGGGCGGCGAGTTGGGCCGACCCGCGCGCGAGATGACGATCGCCAGCGACCTCGTGTCGATGCTGAAGGCGGTGCAGGCGGTGGGCTCAACGAGCCGCTGGGTGCCGTTCGGCGGCAGCGTGAAGGCCGCGCCGCTGCTCATCGGCGAGATGGCCGTCTCAGGCGCATAACTGGCGCGAATCCAGTCGCAGAGCCAAAAACCACGCGCCAGGAAAGCCGCAATTTGCGTATTTAGCGGTCTCCGCTCGGACCTTTTCCACCCTCATCGTCCGAATGCGTTGTTAGGTTCGGACCCGTCCAAGACCCCCCGTTAAGGAGGAGAAGTGACGAAGGCCGAATTCGTAGACCAGGTTGCATCCCAGTCTGGTCTGTCCAAGGGCGATGCCACGAAGGCAGTGGATACCGCCCTCGACGTGATCGAGTCCACCCTCTCCCGCGGCGGCGAGATCAACTTCACCGGCTTCGGGAAGTTCTCGGTTGCCGAGCGGGGAGCCCGCCAGGGCGTCAACCCGCAGACCGGGGAGCGGATTCAGATCGCGGCCAGTCGCGTGCCTCGCTTCAGCGCCGGTTCGGCTCTGAAGAAGGCCGTCAAGGGCTAGGTACAAAGCGGCGCACACCGCGCAGCCTCGAGCCCAACCAGGCGGGGAGCCCTTCGGCGCTACTGTCGGAGGCGTTCTCCCCTTCGCTGACAGGCTTGCCGCGCTCGTCGAGCAGCGGAACAGCCAGATCGTCCTCGGCCTCGACCCCGACCCGGCCGCTCTGTGGCAGGTCGCGGTCGAGGCCGTGCGCGATCGCGACGGCGACGTCGCGGAGCGCACGGCGGCGGCGGTCGAGCTCCACTGCCGTGCGGCGATCGACGCCGCTGGGCCGGCTTGTGTGGCGGTCAAGCCCCAGCTCGCGTGCTTCGAGCGTCTCGGAGCGCCGGGCATCGCGGCGCTCTACGCCGTGGCCGCATATGCGCGCGAGGCGGGCCTGCTCGTACTCGCGGACGGCAAGCGCGGCGACGTTCCGGTCACCGCGCGCGCCTACGCGCAGTTCCTCGTCGGCTCGACTCCAGGCGAGTTCGGCGACGTGCCCGGATTGGGCGCCGACGCCTTCACCGCCAACCCGCTGCTCGGACGCGACTCGCTCGAGCCGCTCGTGGAGGCGGCCCGCGCCGCGGGCGCGTGCGTCTTCTGCCTCGTCCGCACCTCCAACCCCGGCGCAGCGGACGTCGAGGACCTGCCGGCGCCGAGCGAGCCGCTGCACGAGCGCCTGGCGGCCATGGTGCGTGAGCTCGGGTCGGATGGCATCGCGGCCTGCGGACTCGCCGACGTGGGCGCGGTCACGGGCGCCACGAGGCCGGACATGCTGGCCCGGCTGCGCGAGCTGATGCCGCACACGATCTTCCTGCTCCCCGGCGTGGGTGCGCAGGGCGGATCGGTCGACCTGCTGGGCCCCGCTTTCGCCCCTCATCCGGCCGCCGGTTTGGTCACGGCGTCGCGCTCGATCGTCGATGCATATCGCTCATCGGGGGGAGACCCCGCAACGGCCGCGGCCGCTGCCGCGGAGGAGTTGCGATCAGCCGCGTGGGGGCTCAAAACGCGCAGCTGAGGTACGCCGATACTTCAGTCGAGCGACCAAAACCTCCAACATTCGTCCAGGCGCGGTTTCGAGGGTTTAAAGCCCTCAACCGGATGGCGAGGAAGCACACATGCCTCGTTTTCCGTCCCTCATGGCCGGGGTCTGCGTCTGCGCGTCCCTGACCGCTCCCTCCGCTGCCTCCGCACGAATCTTCGGCACAGCCCCGATCCCCATCTCAGTGGGACCCCACGGTGAAGCCGCGAACGGCCCGTCCGGCCATCCAACGATCTCCGGCGATGACCGCAAGGCCCGCTACGTAGCGTTCGACTCCGCCGCCTCCAACCTGGTGGCGAACGACGTGAACGGCCGCACCGACGTGTTCGTCTGGGGCCGCCCGCACGGCCGCGCAGGCCTCCGGCTTTCGCGCCCCGCGCGTCCGTCCGGCACGCTCTTCCGCGCGAGCGTCTCGTCGGCAGGGGTGCAGGGCAACGGCGACTCCATGAACCCCTCGCTCGACGGCTCTATGCGCCACCGCCCGCACTGCGTGGCCTTCCAGTCCACCTCGACCAATCTGGCGCCGGGTGACGCCGACGCCGTCGAGGACGTGTTCGTGCGCAACTTCTCCCGTGGCCGCACCCGGCTTATCTCGCGCGGCATCGGCGCGCCCGCCGTCAATCCGTCGATCGACGGCGACTGCGGTTCCGTGGCCTTCGAGGCCGGCGGATTCGTGTTCGTCGCGCGGGTGCACGGCGGCCGACCGCACCTGCTCGGCTCGGGCAGCAGTCCCTCTTACGCCAAGGATGGCTCGGCGATCGTCTGGCAGCAGGGCGGCGGAATCATGCTCCGCGCCGGCGGCCACACGATGCGCGTGGCCAACAACGGGTCGGACCCTCACGTGTCCGACAGGACCCAGGGTGGCTGGGGCGTGGTGTTCCAGAGCGGCGCGCGCCTCACCGGCAATGACACGAATCCCGGCATCGACGTATACATGCGCGTGATTCACGGCGGGCATGTGACGCAGACCGACCTGATCTCGGCCTCCCGCCGCGGGGCGCACAGCCTCGGCGGCACGAACATCGCCGGCGGCATCACCGCCTTTGGTGCGGCACGCGGCATCGTGACCTTCGCGAATGACGAGGGCGGCCAGGACACGCTCTACTACCGCAACAACCACACCGGCAACATTGACGATCTCGCGCATGCGTCCAACGCCGCCTCGATCTTCGACGTCGCCACGAGCGCACGCGCCAACTTCGTCGCCTTCAGCTCCACCTTCGCTGGCTTCCGCTTCGACCACAACGGGTCGCAGCAGGACGTCTTCTTCAAGGCGCTCCGGGACGGAGTGGCGCTGTAGCTCCTGCAACGGCGCACGGCGTAGCGCGTAGGGCGGTCCACTCTTCGGACTAGCATCCGGATCCGATGAGGTCGAGGAGCCCGATGCGGTTTGTCGCGCCGCTTGCGATCGTCGCCTTCGTGATCGCGTTCATCGTCGTGGTCTCGAGCTCCGGCGGTGGTGGCAGCTCGAGCGGAGGGTCCTCCACCGGCAGCGCCACGCGCACCAGCGGCTCCACCACCACCACCGGCACCGGCAAGCGCTCCAAGTCCCACCGGCGCACCTACACCGTCCGGGCGGGTGACACGCTCGGCGCGATCGCGATCAAGACGGGCGTGAGCGTCTCGACCCTCGAGAGCCTCAACCCGGGCCTCGACCCGCAGGGCCTGGTGGCCGGACAGAAGCTAAAACTGAGGGAGTGACGGGAGCGCCAAGGATCCGGCCGCGCCTGATAGCCGTCTGCGCCGCAGCAGCGGCGCTCAGCGCAAGCGCAGCGGCGCCCGCCGCCGGCTCGGCGAGCCCGCCGTCTCTCAGCTCCACGGCCGCCATAGTGATCGACGCCCGCAGCGGCGCCGTGCTCTTCTCACAGCACGGGAACTCGCGCCGCGCGATCGCGAGCACCACCAAGCTGATGACCGCACGGCTCGCGCTCCAGCGCGCAAAGCCGACCGACGAGTTCACCGCGCCCGCGTACAACGCGGGGCCTGCGGAGTCGGTGATCGGGCTGCGCAAGGGCGAGCGGATGACGGTGCACGACCTGCTGCGCGCGCTGCTCCTGCCGAGCGCGAACGACGCCGCTTGGGACCTCGCGTACAACATCGGCGGCTCGTCCGTGAGCTCGTTCGTCCGCGAGATGAACAGGGAGGCCGTGCGCCTGAGGCTGCGTCACACGCACTACGAGAACCCGATCGGCCTCGACGACCCGGACAACTACTCGACGGCGCACGACCTCGCCCGTCTGGCCGCGCTCGACATGCGCAACCCGGCCTTCGCACGGATCGTCGACAAGACGCATGCCACGCTCAGAAGCGGCTCGCACGTGCGCACCGTGATCAACCGCAACGATCTCGTCGAGCACTATCGCTACGTCGACGGCGTGAAGACGGGGCACACGCAGCAGGCCGGCTACGTGCTCGTGGGCGCCGCGCACAGGTCGGACGTGAACGTCATAAGCGTGGTGCTGGGCGAGCCGAGCGTGGCCAAGCGCGACTCCGACTCGCTGGCGCTGCTGCGGTGGGGGCTGCGCCAGTACCACCGCGTCGGCGTGTTTCAGGCGCGCCGGGCCCTGGTGAGCGTCCCGATCCACCAGCACAGCGGCAGGGCGCCACTCGTGCCGGCCCGCTCGCTGTCCCTGACCGTGCGGCGCGGCGTTCCGGTGCACGTGCGACCGCTCCCGCCTGCGGAGCTCAAGGGACCGCTACCGGCCGGACGCCGGGTCGGCCGGGTGCAGGTGATGGTGGGGGACAGGGTCGCGAGCACCGTGCCGCTCGTAACGGCGACGAGCGTGCCGGGACCGTCCTTTGTGCGGAGGTTCGAAAGCGCCCTGCGTGACGTGCTCATCACGCTTGTCGTGCTGTTCGTCCTGCTGGCCGGTACGCTCGTGGCGCTGCGGGTGCGAGTGGTGCGCCGGCAGCGCGCGAGGTCCGCACGATGATCATCACCGTCACCCTCAACGCCGCGATCGACAAGACGCTGGCGGTGCCGAACTTCCGCCTGGGCCGCCGGCACCGCGCCGTCGAGCAGACGTCGATGGCTGGCGGCAAGGGCGTGAACGTCGCCCGCGCGCTCAAGTCACTCGGGCAGCCGGTGATCGCCACCGGCGTGGCGGGCGGGCCCAACGGCACGCGCATCATCGAACAGCTCACCGAGGAGGCGATCCTCAACGACTTCGTGCGGATCCGCGAGAGCCCAACGGTACAGCCCAGGCCGAGCAGCACCACCAGCAGAAGCGTCCACGGGCGCGTGAAGCGGTCCTTGGTGCGGACCGCCAGCGTCGCCTCCGGCACGTCGGCGGACGAGACCACCGGCAGCGTCGCGAGCTTGCGCTCGCCGCGGCAGACGTCGACCTCGCCGAGCTTCTGCCCGCGCGAGATCGGCCCGGCGACCTCGCTCGGGACGCGCAGGCCGCAGCGGCGCAGGTGCTGGCCGCGGCGGATCACGAAGCGGCGCGCCGTGTCGCCCACCACCAGCTCGAGCTCGGCGCCGCGGCGGTACTCGATCGCCGCGGTCGCGAGCACCTCGCCGGGCGGGATCGCGCGCACCCGCTGGTAGAGCTTGAACGCCCAGGCGAACAGCTTGCGCGTGTCGCTCTCGCGCGCCGCGACGCTCGGCGCGCCCAGCACGGCGGAGATCAGCGTGATCCCGTTCTTGCGGGCGGAGCCGATCAGCACGTAGCCCGCCTGCTGCGTGTGCCCGGTCTTGACGCCGGTGACCACCGGCAGCCGCACGAGCGTGTTGCGGTTCTCGAGCGTCCGCGGGCGGTTGCCGGTCTTGAGCGTCACGCGCTCGCGCGCGACGGTGCGGCGGAAGAAGTCGAACGCCCGCAGCCGCAGCGTCAGGCGCACGAGGTCGCGCGCCGTCGAGTAGTTGGCGGGGTCGTCGAGCCCGATCGGGTTCGCGTAGTGCGTGTCCTCGAGGCCGAGCTTCTCCGCCCGCTGGTTCATCGCGCGGACGAACGCCGCCTCCGAGCCGCCGACGCGGGTGGCGAGCGTCGCCGCCGCGTCGTTGGCCGACTCGATCAGCAGGCCCCGCAGGAGGTCGGCGACCGTCATCTGCTCGCCCGGCTGCAGGTTGATCTTCGACTCCGCCGGCAGCGCGCGGTAGCGGACCGCGCGGTACTCGGTCGAGGGG
>DASUWY010000065.1 GCA_036378175.1 Thermoleophilaceae bacterium | reverse complement strand
GTGGAGTTCCATCCGTGGAACTCGCGCCGCGCGGACACCGAGAAGCCCGACGAATGGCGCATCGACCTCGACCCGATGCCCGAGTGCGGCCTCGACTGCGTCCGGCGGGTGGCGCATGTGGCCCACGAGGTGCTGGACGAGATCGGCGCCACCGGCTGGCCGAAGACCTCGGGAGGCTCCGGCATCCACATCTACGTGCGGGTGGAGCCGAGATTCGGCTTTGACGACGTGCGCCGCGCCGCTCTCGCGTTCGCCCGCGAGGTCGAGCGGCGCTGTCCGGACGATGCCACGACGGTCTGGTGGCGCAAGGACCGCGACCCAAAGAAGGTCTTCGTCGACTACAACCAGAACGCGCGCGACCACACGATCGCCAGCGCCTACTCGGTGCGCGGCGTGCCGGAGGGCACGGTGTCTGCGCCGATCGCATGGGCCGAGATCGACGACGCGGAGCCGCGCGACTTCACCATCGCCTCCATGCCCGATCGCTTCGCGAAGCTGGGCGACCTGCACGCCGGAATCGATGACGCCGTGTTCTCGCTCGAGCCGCTGCTCGAGTGGGCCAAGCGGGAGGGGCGCGATGGCTGACACCTGCGTGGCAATGCGATGATGCACCCGTGCCCAGATTCGCGCTGGTGATCGAAGGGACGAACTGGACGGATCTCGACGAGATCGAGCTGTCGCGCGCACCCACGGAGGGCGACCCGATCACCACCAAGTACGGGACGTGTCTCGTCACGAGTGTCGAGCCGCTACCCGGCAGCCCGCAGTTCGCCGCGAAGATCGTCTGCCGGCTGCCGTAGCACGGCCGCTCAGCCGAGCGCGGTGAGCGGGTTCACGTCGGCGCCGCGGAGCCGGACCTCGAAGTGGAGATGCGGGCCAGTGGCGTCACCCGTGGCGCCCACCCGGCCGATCAGCGCGCCGACGCCCACACGCTCGCCACGCCGCACGTCGATCCGCGACAGGTGCGCGTACCAGCTCGACACCCCGAGCGAGTGGTGGATCACCACCAGGTTGCCGTACCCGCCGCTGTCGTAGCCGGCGAACGCGACCGTGCCGCTCCCGGCCGCGTGCACCGCAGCGCCGTACCCGGCGAGGAAGTCGAGGCCGCTGTGGAAGCGGTTGCCGCGCGGCCCGTACCCGTCGCCGATCGGCGCGCCCACCGGCCGCGCGAGGCGCAGTGGCGATCTCGGGATCGGATGCGCCCTCAGCGACGCAAGGGTTGCCGGGCCGGCCACGCCGTCCGCCGACAGCCCCGCCCAGCGCTGGTAGCCGGTCACGGCGGCCTGCAGGTGCGGCCCGAACCCGCCATCGAAGTTGCCGGAGGGAAAGCCGCGCCACGCGAGCCGGAACTGAAGCGCGGCCACGTCCCAGCCCACGTCGCCCGAGCGCATCGTCCGGCTGCCGAGCGGGTGCCGCCCGAGCCGGCCGAGCGCGTGGCGCACGAGCGGACCCACGATCCCGTCCACCCGCAATCCCGCGCGTCGCTCGAGCGCGCGCACGCCGCGCCTTGTCCCAGGCCCGGAAATCCCGTCGATCGTGCCGGCGTACAGGCCGCGCGCCTGGAGAGCCACCTGAAGCGCCGCTACGTTCACGCTGCCCGCAGCTTCAGCGATCGTCGCCACGGCCAGGCAGCCGCACACGACCACGGCAACAACGGCTGCCCGCAAAGCCATCGCAGATGCCCTTCGGCAACCGCCGCCCGTCCTCCTGCATAAAGAGGGGCTCCATAAGGAGCCCCTCACGACTGCTGTGGCCGCTGCAGTGGTTCGTCACGTCGCCGCCGTTCGTCCCGCTGGCCGGCTAACCGGACCGACACGGAACCTGTCAGCGAGCGGACGGGTTCGCCCTACGGCCCGGCTAGTCGTGTTAGTACATCCCAATGGGCTTGCGCGCCCCCGGGCAGGGGCTTGAACTTCCGAGGCTTGCGTTCTTCGCGGCGGCGATCGCCGCGCTGCTCGGATTCGCGCTGCCGGCATCCGCGCTGGCCTCCTCGACGAACATCACCTCGCCCGCCAGTCCTTACCGGGTCTTCTACGACAATGCGAATCCGCCCGCGGCGCCGACCGTGTCGGGCACCGCCACCATCCCCGGCCCGATCGACATCAACTGCTACTACGCGCCGATTCCAGACTACGGCCCGCTTGCCCCCGCGGTCCTTGCGAGCAACGTCACGGTCCACACAGGCAACTTCTCCACGACGATCTCGCTCAACAGCAGCATGTACACGATTCCATGCGTCATGCGCGCGGTCCCGCACGGCGACACCACCGACTACGCGCCGGGTCACTCCTCTTCATACACGGGTCCGACGATGTTCTTTGGGAACACGTACACCCAGTCCGCCCCCGGTCCCCGCACGAAGGACTTCTTCGCGTATCCCACCGACGAGCTCGGAGTCTTGGATATCACCTCTCCCAACGAGAACGCGCTCTACTGGAGCTCCGTCGTCGATCCCACCGATCTCGCCCAGAGCCCCCAGTTCTTCGCGGGGGTCGGTGCCCTCTTCAGCGGCGCCTACTCGAACGCCGACCCCGGTCACTCGGACGTGAAGATCGACGACGCGGACGCGTCGGACCCGGATTCGGCGAGCGGAACGGGCGCGCCATCGGAGGGCTACACGCACTCCTTCGACCCGGCCACGGGTGATCTCACCCTGCACGAGACGCTCCCGTACGTGAAGTGCGACGACGGCCCATGCTCGTCCTACAGCTCGACCGGGATCGAGCTCGACAGGACATGGCAGGTCACCCACGGCGACAGCGTGATCGCGATGACCGATGTGTGGCGTTCGACGGACGGCAACCAGCATCACATCGCGCTGACGTACAACGAGCAGATAGAGGTCACCACCAACCGCTCATCCTTCCTCTTCCCGGGCAGCAGCGCGTTCGTCACGCATGACGCGGGGGACAGCTTCAGCCTGCCCGGGCCCGGCTCGATCCTGCTCAAGGACGATTCCACCACACCCGACTCGGGCGGCGTCTACGGACAGGGCGCCATCAGCTACGCGAGTGCGCCGGACGGCCCGGTCCGCTTCATCTACGGCGACGACAACTTCGACAGCCCGGACTGGGTGATGCCGTATGACCGCACCGTGCCGGCGGGTGGGTCGGTCACGCTGCGCTTCTCCTACGAGCAGAACCACGCGATGCCGGACGTCCGCTCAGCGGCGGCGGCCGCCGAGCAGTCGTTCAAGCCGGCGGTGTCGATCGCTTCCCCGGCCGACGGTTTCAACAGCAGCGCGTCGAGCGTCACCGTCAGCGGGACCGCGTCGGACGCCGTGCAGCTGGCGTCCCTCGCCGTGAATGGCGCGGCCGTGCCGGTGGGCGCGGACGGCTCCTGGTCGCACGCGCTCACCCTCCACCCCGGCGCGAACACGATCACCGCGGTGGCCACGAACAGTGACGGCGGCACCGCCCAGAGCCAGATCACCGTCAACTACGTGCCGCCGGTCGCACCGCCCGCCGTGGCCCACCTGTCTCTGGCAGGCGGTCTGCACCTGCTGCCGAGCGGCGTGCGTTTCACGCTGGCCTGCACCGTCGCGCGATGCAGCGGCCAGGCGGCGCTCACCACCGTCGAGCGGTTGCGCGGGAAGACGCCGGTGGGCGTGTCTGCCGCGAAGAGCCGCAAGCCGAAGCTGCGCAGGAAGACCGTCACGGTCGGCCGCGTCAGGTTCACGATCGACGCCGGGAACAAGCGCACGATCACGGTCAGCCTCAACAGGACCGGCAGGAAGCTGCTGAAGAGGTTCCATAGGCTGCCCGCGCGGCTGAGGATCACCCTCGCGCAGCCGGGCGCCAAGCGGGTCACGGTGAAGAACGCCAAGCTGGTGTTCAAGCCCGCCAAGAAGAAGCACCACTAGCCGCGCGGGCCGCGCACCGGCACCATGTGCCGATGGAAATTAGTCTCGACCATTGCGTGATCCACGTGTCCGACAGGGCGCGTTCGAACGCCTTCTACCGCGACATCCTCGGTGCGGAGCTGATCGGCGACGCCGACGGTGTCGCGATGTACCGCTTCGGTGGACAGCAGCTGAATGTCCACGGCCCCGGCGCCGAGCCGGAGCCGCTCGCGCGCGTTCCCGTGCCGCCCGGTGGCAGCGACCTCTGCTTCGTGTGGCCCGGACCCATTTCCGCGGCCATCGACCACCTGCGAGAACACGGCGTGGAGACCGAGCTTGGACCCGTCCCTCGCCGTGGCGCCCGCGGCGAGGGCACGAGCGTCTACTTCCGCGATCCGGACGGCAGCCTGCTCGAGTTCATCTCCTATGAGTGACCCGGAGGGACGGGCGCTCTAGGTTCTAGCTTGCATGTCCGTGTCCGGCCCGAGCCCCGACCACCAGCAGGTAGTCCCGGAGCGCCGGAGGCGGCTGCTGATTCTCGGCATCTGCTCGATGAGCCTGCTGATCGTGGGCCTCGACTCGACGATCGTCAACGTCGCGCTGCCGGCCATCCACCGCTCGTTTCCCTCGTCGCTCGCCGGGTTGCAGTGGACGATCGACGCCTACACGCTGGTGGTGGCGAGCCTGCTGATGTTCTTCGGCTCGACCGCGGACCGCCTGGGGCGCCGTCGGGTATTCCAGGTCGGGCTGACGGTCTTCTCACTCGGCTCGCTTCTGTGCGCGATCGCGCCGAGCCTCGAGCTCCTGGTGGCGTTCCGCGTGCTGCAGGCGATCGGCGGAGCGATGCTCAATCCGGTGGCTCTCTCGATCGTCCGGAACGTGTTCGTGGACCCGCGCGAGCGTGCGCGGGCGATCGGCGTGTGGGGAGCGGTGTTCGGCATCTCGATGGCGCTGGGTCCGGTGCTCGGCGGCTTCCTCATATCGGCGATCTCCTGGCGAGCGATCTTCCTGGTCAACCTGCCCTTCGGGGCGCTGGCGATCACGCTCACGGCCCTGTTCGTGCCGGAGTCGCGTGCAGCGCGGCCACGGCGCATCGATCCTGTGGGCCAGCTGCTGGTCATCCTCGGGCTGGGCCTCCTCACCTACGCGATCATCGAGGGTGGCCGCGTGGGCTTCGGCACAACCCGCATCCCGATCCTCCTCGCGCTGGCAATCGCGTGCCTGGGAACGCTCGTGGTGTACGAGCTGCATCGCCGCGAGCCGCTGCTCGAGATGCGCTTCTTCCGGAGCGCCCCCTTCGCGGGGGCAAGCCTGATCGCGGTATGCCTCTTCGCCGCCACCGGCGGGTTCCTGTTCCTCACCACGCTCTACCTGCAGGACGTCCGCGGGCTGTCGCCTCTGCACGCCGGTCTGTACCTCGTTCCGATGGCAGCGATGATGATCGTGTTCGCGCCTGTGTCTGGCCGCCTCGTGTCGAACTTCGGCGCGCGCGTGCCGATGGTCGTCGGCGGCCTGGCGGTGCTTGCGTGCGGTCTGATGCTCACCACGCTCGCGCCTGGCACCTCCGTGCCGTACCTGTTCGGCGCCTACGTGCTGTTCGGACTTGGCTCGGGACTCGTGAACCCGCCGATCACGAACACGGCGGTGTCCGGGATGCCTCCCGGACAGGCCGGGGTAGCGGGCGCCGTGGCGTCCACGAGCCGCCAGGTGGGAGTGACCCTCGGCGTGGCCATGCTCGGAGCGGTGGCTGGCGGGGGGCTGAGCGGCGACATCGGCCGCGGCTTTGCCGAGGCCACCAGGCCCGCTTGGTGGATCGTGGCCGGCCTCGGCCTTGCGGTCTCAGTGGTGGGCTACGTGAGCACCACGAGCTGGGCGCGCGGCACCGCGAGGAGAACTGCGGAGCGGCTGGAGGGGGCGGAGGTGGCGCCCGACGCCGCGGCCTTGCAGCCGGCTCCTGGGTCTCCGCTTGAGCGGGTGGCGAACCGGGCCTGATGGCGCGAGCGTCCCGTTCGCACGTTTTGAGGTAAGCCGCCTGGGTAGCAGGACGCTTCGCCCGCCCAGCCCACCGCGTGCGAACCGAACATCCGACCCGGTGGTTGAGGCGGCGCGCACGCGTCTGGCTTGGCCACCCTGAAGGGAGGTTCGCCGGATGGCGACCCACGACGCAACCACACGTGACGCAATCACGGCGCCCGCCGGTGCGCGCCCGACCGGCATCCGCCGCCTCGCCACCGAGACGAAGGCGGCCTTCAAGACCACCGAGCTCTACGCGTATATCGCGGTGCTCGTGGGCTTGCTGATTGCCGGTCTCGCAACGAAGACCGGATCGGGCCACGACGACCGGTTGATCGCCAACCAGGTCTGGCTGTACTCCGTGATTCTCACAGTCGGGTACATGATCAGCCGCGGTCTCGCCAAGTCAGGCAGCCGCGAGCCGTACACCGATAACGACCGCGACTAGCAACAGCGCGAGGGCGGGTGGGACTGCGGTCCCGCCCGCCCTTCACGCGAAGCCAGCGGCGAAGCCGTTAGGCACGAAAACCGAGCTATTCAAGGACGCAGGGCCCGGACAAGGCTCTGCCTGTCCGGGCCCGAGCACGCCGAAGAGCGAAGGTTTGCAGTCCCCTAACCGCAGCCGGTGTTGTTGCCGCAGGAGGTGCACGTGTAGCACGAGCCCGTCCGCTGCATCATCCCGCCGCACTGCTCACACGCTGGGCCCAGATCCAGTCCGACCAGCTTCGCCGGCCGCACGGGCGGCTCGTCGGTGAGGGCCTCGGCAGCCGGCTTCGGTGCCTCGACCGTCGCGCCGTTGCCGCCGTTCGAGTGGCCGTTGGTCCCGCCGTTGCCGCCGTTCGCGGGCACCGGAGCGTCGCCGCGCAGCAGCGCTTCCTGCGCCGCCTTGCGTGCCCGCACCTCCGGCGTGAGGATGCCGAGCTCCTCCTGCACGTCCACGTCCAGGAAGCGCGAGGCGAGCCAGCGCATGATGTAGTCGGGCATCGACTTGGCGAAGGGGATCTCCGGGTTGGTGGTCATCCCCTCCGGGTCGAAGCGCATGTAGGAGAACTTGCGCACGTACGTCTCGAGCGGCACGCCGTACTGGAGGCCGATCGAGATCGCCGTGGCGAACGAGTTCATCATGCCGCGCAGCGTGGAGCCTTCCTTGCCGATGTCGGTGAGGAAGATCTCGCCGAGCGTGCCGTCCTCGTACATGCCTGCGGTGATGTAGCCCTCGTGGCCCTGGCCGATGCCGAACTTGTGCGTGATCGACTGACGCTCGCGCGGCATCCGGCGGCGCATGGCCTCCGGCTCCACCGGAGCGGCGGCCTCCGCCTCGGACTTCTTCTCGTCCTTGTTGTTCGTGCGCAGCGCCTGCGCGGTCTTGGAGCCGTCGCGGTAGATCGCGAGCGCCTTGACGCCCAGCTTCCATGCCTGGAGGTACGCGTCGGCGATGTCGCCCACCGTGGTGGACTCGGGCATGTTCACCGTCTTCGAGATCGCGCCCGAGATGAACGGCTGCACCGCGCCCATCATCTTGATGTGGCCCATGTGCGAGATCGCCCGCTGGCCGACCGCCACGTCGAACACCTCGAGGTGCTCGTCCTTCAGCTCCGGAGCTCCGATGATCGTGGCGTGCTCGTCGATGAACGCCTCGATCTGCTGCACCTGCGCCTCGCTGTAGCCGAGTGTGCGCAGCGCGAGCGGCACCGTGCGGTTGACGATCGTCATCTGCCCGCCGCCGACGAGCTCCTTGAACTTCACGAGCGAGAAGTCCGGCTCGATGCCGGTGGTGTCGCAGTCCATGAGGAACGAGATCGTGCCGGTGGGGGCGAGCACCGTGGCCTGCGCGTTGCGGTAACCATGGACCTCGCCGAGCGTGACCGCCTCGTCCCAAGCGCGACGCGCGGCTGAGACGAGCTCCTCGTTCGACAGCGAATCGTCGATCGCGTACGAAGCGTCGCGGTGCTTGCGCATCACGTGCAGGTGCGGATCGCGATTCTCCTCGTAGCGCGCGTACGGGCCCATCGCCGAGGCGATCTCGGCCGACTTCCTATACGCGCGACCCGTCATCAGCGCCGTGATCCCGGCGGCGCACACGCGGCCACCCTCCGAGTCGTATGCGAGGCCGTTCGACATCAGCAGCGCGCCGAGGTTGGCGTAGCCGAGGCCGAGCTGGCGGAACGCGCGAGCGTTACGGCCGATCTCCTCCGTCGGGTACGACGACGGGCCGACGACGATCTCCTGCGCGAGGATCATCACGTCGACAACGTGCTGGAACGCGTCCACGTCGAAGGTGCCGTCCGCACGGCGGAACTTCATGAGGTTGATCGACGCGAGGTTGCACGCGGAGTCGTCCACGTGCATGTACTCCGAGCACGGGTTGGACGCGTTGATCCGGCCCGAGTTCGGGCACGTGTGCCACTCGTTGATCGTGGTGTCGTACTGCACGCCCGGGTCGGCGCACTTCCACGCCGCCTCGGCGATCTGGTTGAGCAGCTCGCGTGCGTCGTACGAATCGACCGGCTTGCCGGTGACCCGCGCCGTGGTCTCCCACTGCTCGCCGCGCTCGGCGCGCTCCATGAACTCGTCGGTGACGCGCACCGAGTTGTTCGCGTTCTGGTACTGGATCGACGCGAAGTTGTCGCTGTCGAGGCGCATGTCGAAGCCGGCGTCGCGCAGCGCTGCCGCCTTCTCCTCCTCGCGCGCCTTGCACCAGATGAAGTCGAGGATGTCGGGGTGGTCGATGTCGAGCACGACCATCTTCGCCGCGCGCCGCGTCTTGCCGCCCGACTTGATCGTGCCGGCCCACGCGTCCGCGCCGCGCATGAACGACACGGGACCGGAAGCCAGCCCGCCCTTCTTGAGCGGCTCCATCGAGCCGCGGATGTTCGACAGGTTGATCCCGGAGCCCGACCCGCCGCGGAAGATCATCCCCTCCTTGGTGTTCCAGGCGAGGATGGACTCCATCGTGTCGTCGACCGAGAGGATGAAGCAGGCCGAGCACTGCGGCTGCTCCTCGAAGCCCACGTTGAACCAGACCGGCGAGTTGAACGCCGCGATCTGGTTGACGAGGATGTGCGTGAGCTCCATCTCGAACGCATCAGCATCCTCGTCGGTGGAGAAGTAGCCGAGCTCCCGGCCCCAGCCGGCGATCGTGCCCGCAACGCGGCCGACCATCTGCTTGACCGACGACTCGCGCTCCGGCGAGCCGAGCTGCCCGCGGAAGTACTTCTGCGCGACGATGTTCGTGGCGTTCTGCGACCAGCTCTTCGGGAACTCCACCCGCTCCTGCTTGAACTTGCCGACCTCCGCGTCCCGGATCTCCCAATCGACCAGGTCGAATGGGTGCACACCGGGTTCGGTGTAGCGCCGCTCCACTCTGACGCCCTTCGTCGCGAAGGTGGTGGTGGTGTCGGGGGCGCTACGGGTGTCCGGCATGTCCTCTCCTAACGGATTCGAGTTCTCCTTCCTGCCCGCGGGACGTGCCCGAGGGGGAAGTTCCGACCCTCTCACGGGGGTCGGACGGAAGGACGAGTGGGAGTTGGTCATCGCCGAGCACCGGCTCTGACTTGAGACGTTCGAGCTCGGACTCGAAGTCCGAGAGGTCCTCAAAGCTTCTGTAGATGGAGGCGAAGAGCAGCGCCGAGACGCGGTCGAGCCGCGCGAGTCCGCGCAGCACGCGCTCGCCGATCCACTCGGCGTCCACGCGACCGCCGCGGCGCCGCGCCTCGCCGGCGATCCTGTCGGCGAGCTCCTCGAGATCGCTCACCTCGACAGGCCGCTTGTTCGTGGAGCGGAGCATTCCGCGGATCAGCTTGTCCCGGTCGAACTGCTCGCGGCGGCCGTCGCGCTTGTCCACGATCAGCATCGGCCCCTCCACGCGCTCGTACGTGGTGAAGCGCTCGCCGCAGCTCGCGCACTCACGGCGGCGGCGAATCGAGTCGCCCGGCTCGGCGAGGCGCGAGTCCACTACGCGGGTGGAGTCGAAATGGCAGTACGGACAGCGCATTCGGCCCCTAATTCTACTAGCTGTAGTGCTCGATTCCTGCCCCGACCACAACATATTGTGGTGGACATAGCGGGAAGTTCGGGCACGGGGCCATCTTGCCACGCGGGTGGGGCGGTTTTGAGGGACCCATCCGCGCTCTCCCCGCTGTTTGCGGGGTCGACAGAAATCAGGCTTGACTTATATAAGTAACGTCTGAAATATTTAGACGAGCATGCACGCGTTCGACGTCCTGGGTGACCCCGTGCGCCGCCGCATCCTCGAGCTGCTCGCGGAAGGCGAGCGCTCCGCCGGCGAGGTGAGCGCGGCGGTGGAGGCCGAGTTCAAGATCACGCAGCCGGCGGTGTCTCAGCACCTGCGCGTGCTGCGCGATCACGGCTTCGCGAATGTGCGCCCGGACGGTGCCCGCCGTCTGTACTCGGTCGACGGCGCACCCCTGAGGGAGGTGGACGAGTGGCTCGGTCGCTACCGGCCGTTCTGGGAGCAGCGCCTTGACGCGCTCGACACCGAGCTTGCGCGTGGCAAATCGTCAAGACGAAGGAGAAAAGAGCAGTGAGCGACGAGACGTGGTCGATGGGTGACACGCGGCGAGACATCGGCCGCGCGCCGGGCGGGCGCACGCTGACGCTGCGGCGGACCTACCCCGCGGCGATCGAGGACGTGTGGGACGCGTGCACCACCCCGGAGCGGCTGGGACGCTTCTTCGCGCCCGTGAGCGGGGACCTGCGCGAGGGCGGCCGCTTCCAGATCCAGGGCAACGCCGGCGGCGACATTCTGGAGTGCGATCCGCCTCGGCTTCTGCGCGTGACATGGGCGTTTGGCGACCGGCCGCCGAGCGAGGTGCGACTGCGGCTGCTCGACGAGGGGCCGGAGAGGACGGTGCTCGAGCTGGAGCACGCCCCGGTGTCGGACACGGTCGAGCTGGCGGGCCGCCAGGTCGATCCGGTCCTGAACGATCCGGAGACGGGCATCTGGGGGATGGGCACCGGCTGGGAGATGGGCTTCATCGCGCTCGACTCCTACCTGCGCGGCGCCTTTCCCGACGAGCCACCGGCCCCGGACTCTCCCGAGCTCATCGCCCTTGCGGACAGGTGTGGCAAGGAATGGGCGGCGGCGGTGGCCAGGTCGAACACAGCCGGGTAGCGTCCTGGCATGGCCCAGGACTACGACATCCACACAGACGACAAGTTCGGCTCCCTCACGTTGATCGACGTCGCGGCCGAGGCGGCGGCCCACGAGCCGTGGTTCAACCAGACGCTCACCACGGTGAACGACTCGGTGGTGCGGCTCGGGGTTCTCGAGGGCGAGTTCCACTGGCACAAGCACGACGCCGACGACGAGTTCTTCCTCGTGCTCGCCGGCGAGCTCGTCCTCGAGGTGGAGGGCGAGGACACCGTGCGGCTCAAGCCGCAGCAGGGCTACACCGTGCCGCGAGGCGTGATGCACAAGACGAGCGCGCCGGTACGGACCACCGTGCTGATGGTGGAGCCGGTCGCTGTAGTGCCAACCGGCGACTAGGACGAGCGCCGCGGCCCTCTTGCCCTAGCGCCCGAGCTTGAGCCAGTCCCAGAACTCGGCCGCGAGATCGGCGGCGCGGCCGCGCCGCTCGGCGCCGCCGGCGACCACGAACACGGCCACCGCGACCACCAGCGCCGCGATCACGATCAGAACCACAACCGGCGCCGACATCACTCCCTGATCGAGGCGAGCGTGCGCTCGAGGCCCTCCTCGAGCTGCACCTTCGGCTCCCACCCAAGCTCCTCGCGCGCGCGTGTTGCGTCGAGGGCGATGTGCATGACCTCGCCGGGGCGCTCGGGAGCGTGCTCGGCCTCGAAGTCGTCGCGCCCGCCGAGCCTGCGCAGGACGTCGATGATGTCGAGCACCGTGCTCTGCACGCCGAGGCCGATGTTGAAGGAGCCGCCGGCGTCTGAGCCGGCGGCGGCGAGGTTTGCGGACACCACGTCGCCGACGTAGATGTAGTCGCGCGTCTGCAGGCCGTCGCCGAACACGGTGGGCTTCCCGCCGTCGTTCAGCTTCCCGCAGAAGATCGCGATCACGCCGGCCTCGCCGAGCGGATCCTGCCGCGGGCCGTAGACGTTGCCATAGCGGAGCGACACGGTCGACAGGCCGTGCAGGCGGCGGAAGAGCCCGCAGTAGCCCTCGGCCGCCAGCTTCGACTGGCCGTAGCCCGACTCCGGCTCAGCCGGATGCGTCTCGGGCGCGGGGATCACGCGGCCCTCGCCGTAGATCGCCCCGCCGGTTGAGCTGTTGATGAACCTGCGCACGCCCGCGGCCTGTGCCGCGGCGAGCATGTTGATCGTGCCGAGCACGTTGATGCCGGCGTCGAACGTGGGATCGGCGACCGACTTGCGAACGTCGATCTGGGCCGCCAGGTGGAAGATGGTCTCGGGCTGCGCCTGGGCCACGACGTCCCGGATCGCCTCGGCGTCTCGCAGGTCCGCCTCCACGAGCCGCGCCCCGTTTGCGAGCGCGTCCTGGATGTTCTCGCGCCGCCCCGTGGAGAGGTTGTCGACGATCGTCACCTCGTCGCCGCGATCGAGCAGAGCGTCGACGAGATTCGACCCGATGAAGCCGGCGCCGCCGGTAACGAGCGCTTTCATAGGGCGCGGATCGTAGCGGTGAGTCTCGAGTATCGGGTATCGAGGATCGCGGGTCGCGCCTCGATACTCGAGCCTCGATACTTCGAGCCGCCACTCGCGCTGGTAGCTTCGACCGCCCATGGCCGGCCTCTTCGTCACCTTCGAAGGCATCGATCGCTCTGGCAAGACGACCCAGGCGCGGATGCTCGTGGACGCGCTGCGCGACGAGGCCGTGGCGGTCCGCGAGCCGGGCGGCACGGAGGTGGGGGAGCGGCTGCGGGATCTGCTCAAGGACCCCGCCGTGCAGATCTCTCCGGAGACGGAGGCGCTCCTGTTCGCCGCCGCGCGCGCCGAGCTGGTGGCGCAGGTGATCCGCCCGGCACTCGAAGCCGGGAAGGTGGTGGTGTCGGATCGCTTCCTCGACTCGTCGCTCGCCTACCAGGGCATCGCGCGCGGGCTCGGGGTGGAGGACGTCGAGCAGATCAACAGCTTCGCCACCGCTGGGCTGCTCCCGGACCTCACCTTCCTGCTGTCGATCGACCTGGCGCGTGCCGCGGAGCGTGCAGGCCAGCTCGATCGCTTCGAGGACGAGGGCGACTCGCTTCAGAAGGCCGTGTTCGACGCCTACAGCGAGCTTGCGGCCGCCGATACACAGCGCTGGCGGATCATCGACGCCGACCGCCCGTCGCACGAGGTGCACGCCGAAGTGCTCGCCGCCGTGCAGCAGGCACGCCAGTCGGCTGGAGCGCGAGCGTGACCGCCGAGGTTCCGCAGCTCGCGGGCACCGAGGAGCACCCGCACGCGCGGATGGTGCTGGGCTCGGGGCTCGCGTCGGGCAGCCCGTCGCACGCCTATCTCTTCCACGGCCCGCCCGGCACCGGCAAGCGCACAGCCGCCCGCGCGCTCGCCGCCGAACTGCTCGCGGAGGGCGAGGAGGATCGGGAGGGCGCCCGCACGCGCGCGCTGCACGGTACCCATCCGGACCTCACGTGGGTGCGCCCAACGGGAGCGCACGTGATGCGCGTGAGCGACGTGGAGGGGCCGGTGGTGGGGGCCGCGGGCCGCACGCCGTTCGAGTCGAAGCGGCGCGTGTTCGTGCTCGAGCGGGTGGACACGATGAACGACGAGGTGGCCAACCGGCTGCTGAAGACGCTGGAGGAGCCGCCCGAGTTCGTGCACCTGATCCTGCTCACCGACCAGCTCGGCCGGGTGCTCGAGACGGTGGTGTCGCGCTGTCAGCTCGTCCGCTTCGACCCGCTGCCGGCGGAACGCATCGCCGAGCTGCTCGAGGAGGAAGGCGTGGAGCCCGAGCGGGCGCGCGCCTCGGCGCGGCTGTCGCTCGGCAATGCGTCCCGCGCCCGCTTCCTCGCCTCGGGCGAAGGGATGGCGCTGCGCGGCGAGGTGGAGCGGCTCGTGTTCGACGGGCTCGGTGCGATCCACATGGAGGAGCCGTGGCGCGGGCTGCTGCAGCGCGCCGAGGAGCGGCGCGAGGCCGCGGAGGCGGACGTGGAGGAGCGCAAGCGCGAGCGACTCGAGCAGGAGCCCCGCGGCCGGGAGCGCAGCGCGCTCGAGCGCGAGTTCGACGACACGGCCAAGCGCGACGGCCGCCGCGCGCGCACCGAGATCCTGGAGCTGGGGCTGGAGCTGGCGGCACTCACCTTCCGCGACCTGGTGGCGGACTCCGCCGGCGCGCACGCCGCCGTGCTCGCCACCGACCGCATCGCCGACCTCGCCTCGGCCGCCGAGGATCGCGATCCCGTGCGCCTGCGTCAGGCGGCCGAGGCCTGCGAGGACACGCGCAGCTCGCTTCAGCTCAACGTAACGGAGGAGCTGGCGCTCTCGGCGCTGACCTTCCGTCTACGAGAGCTCGTTGGAGCCTGAGCCCGTCGGCCAGGCGCCCAGCCTCTCCCGCCGCCACCTCGATCACCGAGCGCGCGAAGCGGCTCCGCAGGACGCGGCGCGGTCCCACGTTGTACTCGATGTAGATCGGCAGCCAATCGCGGTCCACGAACACCACGTCGATCGGGAAGCGCATGCCGAACGTGTGCACTGACGTGCAGTGCGGGATCACCAGCGCGTGGTCCGGATGAAGGTCACGCATGAGCGCGAGCCCGAGCAGCCGCGCGCGCCAGGTATGGGCGAGGTGCATGCGGATGCCCGTCTCGAGCTCGAGCAGGGGGTAGCGGCTGATGCGGGTCACACATCTTTAAGTCGCGCACGCCGAAATTTCGCCCCCCTTGAAGAAGGGCCGTTACGGTCGCTCCATGAGATCACCCCATCGGTGCCCCGAGTGCGGCGAGCCCGTGTCGGCGTTCGCGGCCGGGTGCGCGCTGTGCGGTGCCGAGCTGGATCTGCGGAGGGCGCAGGGCCCACGCTCTGCCACGGAGCGCGTTCGCGCGGCTGCGCGCACGCTCAAGCCTCGCACGCGCGCGCGACTTAGAAACGAGACGACGCTCCGGCGAGTCTGACCGCGCGCGCCATCTTGGCGCGTTTCCGCTCAAGAAAAGCTTCGCTATTGCCGATCAGACTGGGCATGGGGAAGAGGACTGCCGCATCTTGCGGCTCTCGGCTGGATTCGTAGTCAAGTGAGACACGATGTCCGGCCACAACCGAAACAGCGCTGAGCGACTTTCGCTCATCGTCGAGACGCAGCGGGACATCGCCGGAGCGGCGGGCGACCTGCAGGCTGTGATGCAGCTCGTGGCCGAGCGCTCGCAGGCGATCACGCGCGCCGACGGCGCGATGGTCAACCTCCTCGAGGGCGGCGACACCCTTCACACCCGCGCGGCCACGGGCATCGCCGCGACCGCCTTCGATGCCAAGCGGCCGCTCTCCGGCTCGGTGGCGAGGCACGCGATCGAGAGCGGCCAGCCGATCCTCATCGAGGACACGCCGTCCGATCCTCGCATCAACCAGGAGCTGCGCGCGAAGGTGGGCGACCGCTCGCTGATCTGCGTGCCGCTATTCCGTGGTGCGGAGGTGATCGGGACGCTGAACGTGATGAAGAAGTCGGAGCAGGAGCGGCTCAGCGAGAACGACCGCCGCACGATGGAGATGCTCTCGATGATGCTGTCCGCTGCGGTGAGCCACGCCGCCGAGTTCGAGGCGCGGCGCGGCCAGGCTGAGGCGTTCGCCCGCTTCCGCACGCTCTTCGAGGGAGCGTCGATCGGGATCCTTCGGCTGCGGCCGGATGGGCGCGCGGTGGAGGCGAACCCGGCGCTCGAGCAGATGCTCGGCTACACGGCGCGCGAGCTCGGCGACATGAGCTTCCGCGAGTACATGCACCACGAGGACCTGGAGCGCGCCGAGGTCCTGTTCCGCGACCTGATCGGCGGCCGCCGCGACTCGTTCCAGCTCGAAGCGCGCTACTCGCGCAAGGACGGCGAGCTGGTGTGGGCTCACGTGCGCGCGGCGCTCGAGCGCGACGGCTACGGGGAGCCGGCGTTCGCGGTAACGATGATCGAGGACATCACGGCTCGAAAGCACGCCGAGGCGGAGCTCCGCCGCCAGGCCGAGCTGAACGAGCACCAGGCTCTTCACGACCCGCTCACGGGACTGCCCAACAGGCTGCTGTTCGGAGAGCGCATCGACCACGCGATCACACATGCCGAGCGCCGGGGCTCGCGGCTCGCCGTCCTGATGATGGACCTGAACCGCTTCAAGGAGGTGAACGATTCCCTTGGTCACCAGGCGGGCGACGACCTCCTCATGGAGGTGGGCAGGCGGCTCTCCGGCGCGCTGCGCGGCTCCGACACGGTGGCGCGCCTCGGTGGCGACGAGTTCGGCCTGCTGCTGCCGGAGCCGTCGGGCTCCGACGACGTGCTCGCGGTGGTGGAGCGCATCCGGGCCTCGCTCGAGCGCCCGGTGGTGGTGCAGGACCTGCCGCTGGCGATGGAGGCTTCGATCGGGATCGCGGTCTACCCGGACCACGGCCACAGCGCCGACCTCCTGATCCAGCGCGCCGACGTTGCCATGTACGCGGCCAAGCAGGAGAGCGCGCCTTTCTGCTTCTACGACCCGGACGCGGATGAGTATGACCCCGCGCGGCTCACGCTCGTGGCCGAGCTGCGCCGCGCGATGGAGGAGCGCGAGCTCGTGCTCTTCTACCAGCCGAAGGCGGTGCTCGAGGACGGCGTGGTGCGCTCCGTGGAGGCGCTCCTGCGCTGGCAGCACCCGCACCAGGGGATGCTCTACCCGGACTCGTTCATCCCCGTGGCGCAGGAGACCGGGCTGATCCGGCCACTCACGCTCTACGTGGTGGATGAGGCGTTGCGGCAGTGCCGCGAGTGGCGTGACGGCGGGCTCGACCTGTCGGTGTCGGTGAACCTGTCGATGCGCAACCTGCTCGACCTCGAGTTCCCGGCGCAGGTGGCCGCCCTGCTGCGGCGCTGGGAGGTGGACGCGAGCCTGCTCGAGCTCGAGATCACCGAGTCGACGATGCTCGCCAATCCCACCCGGACCAAGCACGTGCTCGACGAGCTGCACGCGCTCGGGCTGCGGCTGTCGATCGACGACTTCGGCACGGGCTACTCGTCACTTGCCTACCTGCGCCGGCTGCCGATCGACGAGATCAAGATCGACCGCTCCTTCGTGATGAGCATGACGGAGGAGGCCGACGACGTGGCCATCGTGCGCTCGACCATCGACCTCGGGCGCAACCTCGGCCTCGAGGTGGTTGCCGAGGGTGTGGAGACGCGGGAGATCTGGGACCAGCTGCGCGAGCTCGGCTGCAACGTCGCGCAGGGGTACTACCTCTCGCGGCCGGTTCCCGCGGCGAAGCTGCAGGAGTGGCTCGTGGAGCGCCGGGGCGGCGCGGGTGAGGCGGCGGCGTAGCGGGTTTACGCTTCGTGGCGTGCAGGTGTCGAACCTCGACCGCCTCGACTCTTTCATCACTCTGGATGGCTCCGCGATCCGCGAGCTTGCGGGCCCGGCTTGGACCGACGCTCGCAACCAGAGCCTCGCGGAGGCGCGCGTGCCCGCCGGCGCGGCGACGATCGAGCACTTCCACCACCAGAGCGAGGAGATCTACTACTTCGTTTCCGGGCGAGGGCGCATGCGGCTGGGGGATGAGGAGGCTGCCGTTGGCCCCGGCGACTGCGTCGTCATCCCGCCGGGGACGCGGCACAAGCTGTGGGCGGGTGATGAGGGCGAGCTCGTGCTGCTCTGCTCCTGCGCGCCGGCGTATTCCGACGCGGACACCGAGATGACGGAGGACGCGCCATAGCTGTTGCGCTTTCGTGGAGCGGCGGGAAGGACTCGGCACTCGCGCTGTGGGAGCTGCGTGAGCGGCACCGTGAGGAGCCGGTGGCCTTGCTCACCACGTTCACCGAGGACTTCGACCGCGTGAGCATGCACGCGGTGCGGCGTTCGTTGCTGCGGGCGCAAGCGGAGGCCGCCGGCGTGCCGCTCGTGGAGGTAGACATCCCGAACGCGTGCGTGAACGAGGTGTACGAGGCGCGCATGGCAGCCGCTCTTTCGTCTCCGCCGCTCGACTCGGTCAGGACGATGGCGTTCGCGGACTTGTTCCTCGAGGACATTCGCGCCTACCGCGAGCAGAAGCTGGCGCTCGGCGGCTGGAAGGGCGTGTTTCCGCTGTGGGGTCGCGACACGCGGGAGCTGGCTTACGAGTTCATCGACGCGGGATTCGAAGCGGTGCTCGTGTGCGTCGACCCGGCGCAACTCGACCCGTCATTTGTCGGCCGGCCCTTCGACGCTTCGCTGCTCGCGGACCTGCCCGATTCGGTCGATCCCTGCGGCGAGCACGGCGAGTTCCACACCTTCGTGCACTGCGGTCCGATCTTCTCCTCGGCGATCCCGATCGAGCTGGGCGAGACAGTGATGCGCGACGGATTCGCCTTCGCGGACGTCCTGCCGGCTCGCGCGATCGCATAGCTAGACTGACCCGGTCGTGCCGACGTAGCTCAGTTGGCCAGAGCACCGCTCTCGTAAAGCGGGGGTCGAGGGTTCGAATCCCTCCGTCGGCTTGGCTCTAGGAAGCGGAATCCGGACGGTCGCCGGGTTCCGCTCTTTCGTTTCGGACACATTTCGGACACATTGGGGCGGGTCGCACGGTCCAGGCGAGCGCGGCTCACGTCAACGAAGACCAATCAAACGAGATCACAGCCTGGGCCCGTGCTCTCAGGCGATGGCAGGGGCTGGCGTTACTCGGGATGGCCGACGCCGCTCCGCACCGCGCGGGCGAGAAGCAAGCGACACACCGCTGTGCCTTGCACCGAAGCCGAACCCGTTGACTGACCGCCCACTGTGCGTCAGCCAAGGGGTGTCTGGTCACGTGGCGACGCTACCGCTGTCGGCAGGCTGGTCGGCTGCCCGCCGGGCACAGGATTATCGTCGGGCTGTGACTCATGCGAGCAGATCGCGACGGCACCTGGCGGTACGACCGCCGCGACTCGCGCTGTTGGTACCCGAGGTGCACGGCATCTCCTGGCTCCAAATGTTCGAGGCTGCGCTCGCGGCCCAGACAGTCTTCTGGGGCGGCCAGGGCAACATCATCTTTCCGCACACGCGCGAGTTCACCGACAGCGAGCTGCCGTGGGAACTCGCCGACCGGTTCGATGCGGACGCCTTCGTGAACTACGCGCCGACGTGGAGTGAATGGGCGGAGACCGCGCCGGCAGAGCACCGGCGCGCGATGGACAAGTTGCACCGGCGGGTCGAGCAGCAGTCCAGCGCCCAGGCCGCTGACGACTACGTCGCCGCCCAGGCGAAGTAGAGGGCCTACGGCTTGCCGCCGACCGACGAATCAGTACGCGATTCTCACGCACCGGCTGGCGCCTCTCCATTTTGAGGGGGGAGCCGTCCCTGATTCACTTCTACGACGGGGTGTCCGAGGCGGCATGGCCGTTCGTCGACGTACGGAAGTTCCGCGAGCTTCGGGACGAAATCACGGTCCCGCGTGGGTGCTCGGGTCCTCGCCAAGACACCTGCTTCGTCGTGATTGCAGTACTTGGCACGGACTGGAGCGGAGCTTCCCCGATCGTTCCAAAGGAGCGCCGCCGAGGGCCTCGATTCGGCTCGTGAATGGTGCCCGTGTCCGCGGGGAGGGGCTGCGTGTCAGGCTCGAGGGCTGGCGCCTCGTCGTCGTCCGTGGCGACCAGCGTTAGGCCCGACGTTGATGGGGTTAGCGTTGGCCGCGCTGTTCGGAACGCTCAACGCCGGCGGCTGCGGACGGCCAGCGCCGGGAGGGTGCCCGAGACGCCGCCGTCGTCCGGTCGCGCTTGGCGGAGGTGTTGCGCTCCACGATCGAGACGACGGCTCGTCGCGTTTAGCGGTTGCATCGACCAAGCTGCTCGGCTCCTGGGAGCGGTCGACCCGCCGTTGGTGCGCAGCGCGCGGCTCAGCGGTCCTTTGCCGGCTTCAGGTCGGGCCGGGCGTGGAGCGGACCGCGTTCGGGTTTGTGGTCGCGGGGCCGCATTGAACGCTCGAACGCGCGGGTCGCGGCTCGCCATGCGGCGGGTTCCGCCGCGCTCAGTAGGTTCCGGCTGGGGCTGCAGCGGGCGTAAAATGGGTGATGCGGGGACGAGCGTTTGGAGAGGAGGTTGAGGTGATGAGCGAGCACCAGCGCGACTCCGGATGGAACGTCGCCGAGTGGCACGGCAAGATGCTGGTGGACCGCAACGGCGAGAAGATCGGCAAGCTGCAGGATGTCTATGTCGATGTGGGGAACGACGAGCCGCAGTTCGGATCGGTCAAGGAGGGCTTCATCGGGCACCACCTGACCTCCGTGCCGCTCGGTGGGATCAGCGTCGGGCCCGATGAGCTGCAGGTGGCGGTCTCCAAGGAGCAGGTCAAGGACGCGCCCAACATCGAGCAGCACGGCGACGAGCTCTCGCAGGCGGACGAGTCGGTCCTCTATCACCGGTACGAGCTCAACTACACCCCGCCAAACACCGAGAGCGGGCGCCGGCTCGCCCGTCGCTGAGGTGCGCGGCCTTCCGGTACGACCCGCGGCGAGCGATCTGGGCGCGATGAGCCCGCGGCCGGCACCATCGAGGGCTCCAACGGCATCTGCGAGGCCGCGAACGGTATGTCGGGCCGTGTTGTCAGGTCGGTAGACGGCTTCCAGCGGCGCCACCGCTGGGCCGGTTTTCCGCTTGCTGTGGTGTACAAGTTCGTGGACGACCAGGGCGGCTACCTGGCGGCGCTGATCACCTATTACGGGTTCCTGTCGCTGTTTCCGCTGCTGCTGTTGCTGGTCACGCTCCTCGCCTTCGCGCTGCACGGCGATCCGCATCTGCAGGCCAGGCTGCTGAACTCGGCGCTGGCTCAGTTCCCGGTCATCTCAAGCCAGTTGCGCGAGAACGTGCACGCGCGTTCGGGCAGCGGTTTGGCGCTGGCGATCGGAATCGCGGCCACGCTGTACGGCTGCCTGGGCGCCGCCCAGGCGACCCAGAACGCGCTCAACCGCGCGTGGGCCGTGCCGCGCAACGTACGCCCGAACCCGATCAAGTCGCGCCTGCGCAGCCTGCTCTTGGTGATCGTGCTCGGCGTAGGGGTGTTGGTCACGACCGGACTGTCAGGCCTCACGACCGGCGCGGGTGCCTTTGGCGCCAGCGTCGCCGGCGGATTGCGCGTCGGTGCGATCGTGCTCGCCGCGCTCGCCAACATCGCACTGTTCATGCTCGCCTTCCGCGTGCTGACCGCGCGAGAGATCCCCACCCGCCAGCTCCGCCTCGGCGCCGTGGTAGCTGGAATCGGCTGGCAGATCGTGCAGCTCACCGGCACCTATTTCGTCAGCCACGCCCTCAAGGGCACACGGGAGTCGTATGGCGTCTTCGCGCTCGTGCTCGGCCTGATCGCCTGGATCTACCTGCTAGCGCTGGTCACCGTGGTGGCGGCGGAGATCAACGTCGTAGCCCAGCGGCAGCTCTGGCCGCGGGCGCTCTTGACACCGTTCACCGACGACGTGCAGCTCACCTCCGCCGACAAACGCACTTACACCGCGTACGCCGAAAGCGAACGCCACAAGGGCTTCGAAACCGTCGACGTCGACTTCCAACCGTCGCAACAAACTAGCCCCCACGACCACGAAGAAACCGAGGCGTGAAGCCCGCGCTCGAGCCGCCCAGCGCGAGCGCGAAGACCGAGCCAGGAAGCCCTCGCCGGTCGCCAGCGATGACTTCGAACGCCGCAGAAACCCGCCGCTTGCGTCATCCCGCCGGTAGTGCTAACTGGGTCCCGGCCGGGTGGTGGCCAGCTCGTTTCGGACCATTTCGGGACACATCAGATCCGAAAACGCTGTCCAAGCGGGACGAGGTCAGATCATCAGACACGGTTCAAACTGTGGCTTTTTGCAGCGGTTTGATGGTCTGAGCTGCGCTCAGTTGGACGCGCGAAGACAGCCAACTTCGCTCTCGTTAAGCGGGGGTCGAGGGTTCGAATCCCTCCGTCGGCTTGGCTCTAGGAAGCGGAATCCGGGCGGTTGCCGGGTTCCGCTCTTTCGTTTCGGACACATTTCGGACACATTGGACGGAGCCGCGGTGTCCGAAGGGGCGTGACCGGTCCATCGCCGGCTGCAGGTGGGCTTCTGGTTCACGCTTGCTGTTTGGACTGGGTCGGTGAACGTCCGGTGTTGCCGGGAGGGTTCGGCCGGCGGCGAGCTGACTCGCTTTCACGCTGTCGGCCCTGGGTCTGACTGGCTTTCGCTGCGTCGCTCGTCGCCGGTCGGGGATGGCCCGGCGTCGAGCCGCGCGCTCGCCCTACGGACGGCCCGTTGTGGGCAAAGTGTGGTCGCGGAGGGCGCGCTTGCTAGTTCACTCGGGCATGGGGCGAGCAGCGGCTTGAGGCGCGCGTCTCGTCCCCCAACGCGCGCAGCCTCAACAGATTTGTCACGGCTCTGGCGTGCAGATCCGCGGCACGTCTATGGGTCTCCGCTGCCTGCTCGAAGCGGGCCCGCCAATAGGAGTGGGTTCCTTGTATCTGCGCCATCTCGCGTTCGCGCCGAGCTCTCTGACGCGCGACCTCAGCTAGCTCGGCTGCCCGCCCGATGGGGTCATGGGCCACGTATCCATTCTCGCAACTTTGGCGGCCTGCAAGCAGCGCCTCGGGGGAGGTCGCGGAGCGATTACGAGCCGGTCCGGGCACTTACTCGTCAGGCGCGTTTGGCTGCTGAGTTATGTCTCGCGCTGTCGAGGCGGCCTCGCGCGCGATCTCTGCGTCCTCTCTCCGCCCGGCGGCCCGCTCGCGCTCAACCTGCTGCACGGCGCGCTCCTCTCGCTCACGATGATGCTGCTCATGGCTCGGCTGGAGTTGGTCCCCAGTCCGATCTCGCTCATCCGCTAGGCGCTCTCGATCGTCCGCCAGCCGCTCGCGCCGGTCGGCGATCGCTTCGCGCTCGTCGGCGATCGCGTCGCGCTGATCCGCCAGGCGCTCACGCTGGTCAGCCGCCGTCTGGCGAGCGTTTATATCTTGAGCGACCCGCGCCAGCTCTTTCGTGATCCGCTCGCGCTGCTGCGCGACCGCTTCGCGCTCCTCGGCTAGCCGTTCGCGTTCTCGGGCGATGCGCTCGCGGTCCTCGGCCATACGCTCGCGCTCTCGTATGGCCTTCTCACGCTCCGTCAGCGCGGCCGGGCGTGTCTGATCGCGCTGACCGATCTCCTCGCCGTCGTCGTGTGAGCTGCCGTTCACGTGCATCTCAGCTCTGCCGGTTGCGGCCAAGCTTAGACCCGCCACAGCGACGATGTCGGGCAACACTGCTGGGCGCAGCAGCGCTCCGACCCCCTGGCCGCGCTACCGCTCTATCGATGCTGAGGAGGAATGGCGTTTCCTGACGGGGCTAGGCGGGTAGCTGCGAGCCGGCATCCCGGCTATTTCGGGCATTAAGTTCGCTCGGCCGGGCTTGCCAGGGCGTGAGGCCGTGCTCGCGACGTTTCGACGGGGTGAGTGCGGACTCGCGTCTAACCCTTGAGACGACCTCCTCGCCCTGCCGCGACATTGCTCGTCAGTCCCCCGCGGCGGAGTTGCGCTTCCCCTGCAAAGGAGGCATCGCGATCTTGGCGAGAAAACACCCGCTGCGCGCGGATAGCAGGGCCGCGCTGTTCGATCCACCACGTGGACACTCGCTTCCGCTTTGGCGTGAAAAGCCGAAGGCCCGTGGCCCCACTACCCGGTGGCCCGGTGTCCGTCCTCGGCATTGCGCGCGGCTTCGATTGCTGTCTCGGCTGGTAACCGCTCGCCGGGATCGAACTCTTCGAATACGTGAACGTAGGTGCGAGCGCACTCTTCGACGGAGTGGCCGGCCTGCCTGGCCACTTCGGCGATGGTGAGGCCTTCGTGGATGAGGAGCGAGACGAAGCTGTGCCGGAGGTCGTAGGGGCGTACGTCTTTCAGGCCGACCGCTTTGGCGGCTGGGGCCCAGCTGCGTTTGCGCCAGTTGCGGAAGTCGTGGTCGGCCCAGCGGTGCTTGCCTTCGGGTGCGGGGAAGAGCTGGCCGTCCTCGACCCCGGAGGCGTCGAGCCACTCGCGAAGGTCTTTGGCGAGCGGGGCGAGCAGCCGCACAGTGCGAGTCCGGCCGGTCTTGGTGGCGTGGACGAGCAGGGTCCGTTCGCGCACGCCGCTGACGGGGAGGTTGAGTGCTTCGCCGGGCCGGAGGCCGCCGTAGGCCATGAGGCTGATGAGGGTGGCGTCGCGTAAGTCGAGTTGGGCGCGGATCGCTTCGACGGTGGTCGGCGGTAGCGGGCGGACCTCGCGGGAGCGCTGGCGCGGCTTGCGCACGACCTGGACGGGGTTCATCGGGATCGCGCCGCGCACGAGCGCCCGGGCCATGACGGACTGCAGCAGGAACATCGCCTTGCGGATCGTTGCCGCGCCGACGCCGGCGGCTTCGAGTTCGGCGCGCAGCTCTTCTACGCGCGCGGGCGTGAGCTCGCGCAGCTCGTAGTTGCCGACGCGCTCGAGCAGGTGGAGGTCCCAGATCTCGGCGTAGCGGCGGCGGGTCGACTCGGCGAGGTTTGGCTGGGCGTAGGTGCGCCACCATTCGGCGACGAAGTCGTTGATCAGCTGGCGGCCTTGGTCGAGGTCGGCGAGCGTGCCGAGTCGGCGGCGGCGCCTGACTTCGAGCTCGAAGGTCTCGGCGTCGTCCTTGCGATCGAAGGTCTGCGAGCGGGCGCGTCCGCTGGCGTCGCGGTAGCGGACCTTCCAGCCGTCCTTGCGGCCTGAGCGCTTGTAGCGCTCGATGCTCAACTCGCCTCCAGCGCACGCAGGCCGCCGGGCCGCGGGCTCGCGCCACGGCGACGAACGGGTGTCGCGCGCGCCACTCGTTCGGGCACGTTGCCGTCGAACCAGGCGTCGGCGTCGGCTTCGCGGATGCGCCACGCGGAGCCGAACTTGGCTGCTCGCAGTTGGCCGCGCTCGAGCGCGCGGTAGATGGTCTTTGCGGATAGCTGGAAGCGCGCGGCAACCTGGTCGACGGTCAGCACTCCCGGCGGGCTGTGCTCGCTTGTGAGGTGTGTGCTCATACCCGTTTCTCGGACGGCGGTTGGGCTGTGTAGGACCGCCGCGCCCTGGGGCGGAGCGATCGGTCTCTGGTCGGTCTGCATGGGTCCGCGGATGGCCGCGCCGCGCGGCCGTGTCAAGCACCTTCAGGTGCGACCCCGCGAGGGGTTGACACGGCCGGCGGGCGGCCGAGAATCGCGGGCCGGCAGACCGGACCGATCGAGCCGACCGGGCTAGACGGCGACCGCGTCCGCGTCCGGCCCCTGGGCCGGCTCCGTGCCGGGATCGAGCCAGCCGCCCTCGCGGACTTGGTCGAAGGTGATGGGCTGAACGCGCCTCATCAAGCTCTCGCCGTAGTGCTCGCGGATCCATTGCGCGACGAGCATGCTGCGCGTGTCGTTCGGGGAGACGAACAGGATCGAGCGCGCGTCGGGGTGGTCGAGGAAGGCGTCGACCTTGCCGAGGATGCGCCGGCGCGAGTAGTGGCCGAGGTCGACCTCGAGGAACACGAGTTGGCGGCCCATGCTGTCGGGCGCGGCACAGCGGTAGACGCCGTCGGGACGGTGGCGCTGCGCGTTTGGCTTGTGCGTCGGCAGCAGGTGCTCGGGCAGCAGCCGCGCGCCGAGCCAGTCGCCGACGCGGTTGGTCGCGATCTGGTGCGGCATCGAGCTGTCCGGCAGTGTGGAGCTGAAGCGCCGCCCGAGCCAGGCCTCCGCAGCGTGGGGGCTGCGCAGACGGAGCGCGGCGCGTGCCGCTGGGCCGAGCGTGTAGACGCTGCCGAGGCGGCCGGGGTGCTCGATCGTCTCGACGTCCTTGCGGGTCACGTAGCCGCCGACCTCGAGCCGCCGCAGGCGGTTGCGCGCCGTCTTGCGCACGCCGCGGAAGTAGCGGGCCTCGAGGTAGGAGAGGCTCTCGGCGCGACGCTCGACGAGCTCTTGCAGCAGCGCCACGTCGCGGATGGTGAGGGCGGTCTTCCTAGGCATTGGGGAGCCTGTCGCTGAGCAGAGAGATCAGGCGCAGCTTTTCGAGGCCTTGCCTGGTGAGCCGGTAGAACGAGGTCGGGCTCGGCTTGTCGAGCAGCGGCGCCTCCTGGCGGTGCAGGTAGCCGGCGCGGACGAGCAGCCGCAGCCGATTGAGCGCGGTCTTGCGTGTGCCGCGGAAGTGATGTGCGGCGAGGTGCTCGAGCGGGGCGCCGTCGAGCACGAGGATGTGTTCGAGGATGGCCTGGTCGCGGGGTGTCAGGCAGACGCGCCGCGGCGTCGGTGCTGAACGTCGGCGAGGGGTTGCTGTGCGGCGCTCACCAGGTATGCGCGGGAGTGACTTGGGGTCGGTCCAGGTCAGCTCATCGGGGAGATCCATCGGATCGAAGCACGGGTGGAGCCGTGCCGGCACGACGGGATTCATCGTTGGTTCCTTCCTTGGTAGTTGTTGTCGTTGGGGAAGAGCTGTGAGCGCTTGAGAGGGGCGCGGCGGGTGCTCGCATGACGCACCGTCCGGGGGTCGTTGAGCCTCTGGATCTGAGTCGCGTAGCGATGCGCCAGCTGCCGGTCGCGGAGCGACCCGACGACCTGGCCGCAGGCCAAGTCCGCCGATCCGGCAGGCTCACCCCTCCGGGAGCTCGGGCGAGGCGCCAGCCGAGAACTCGCCTCAGCGAGTGGTCCGAGATCCCGTGAGGGGCCGAGCGCAAAGGAACGAGCGCGAGGTGTCAGGCACTGACACCTCGCGCGAAAGCCCTGATTTGCAGGCGCTTCTCGCAGCGCGCCGGAGCTGGGGTGCCCAGCGCGTGCCCGACGCGTGCCTGCGGGGTGCCTTGCCGGTGTCCCGACGCAGTCCCCCGTCGCTGTTTGCTGGAAGAGCGCCACGCCCGGCGGCGCGGCCGGCGTGTCGAGCTCGAGGCGAAGCGTCATACCCCTGTCTCGGACGCTCGCGCCGAAGAGTTGGACTGTGCGCCCGTGCTCAGTTGCCCGCGCTACCTAACGCTGGCTGACCGCCGCCGTCGCGACCATCGTGAGCGCGACGATGACAGCCGGGAAGCTGCCGAGGTTCTTGCCGCCGTGGGCGGCGCGCAGCGTCCGGTGGCGGATCGCCGCCCAGGCGAAGCCGGCGCCGGGGGCGAGGAACAGCGGCGGCCCGAAGTAGCAGGCGACGAACCGATCGAACGAGTCGCGGTCATGGGTGAGGACGACCACTGTCGCGCACAGCGCCCAGGCGGCGACGAAGAGCGCCGACGTGCGCAGGTCGCGCACCCTGAGGTCGCGGTCTCGGTAGCCGGTGAGCTCGGGATGGCCGAGCTCGCAGGTGGCGATCGCGGCGATGACCGCGCCACCGCCACTGAGAGCGCCACCGGCAGGGAGCGAAAGATCTAGCGCGATGTACAGCACGCTGCACGTGAGCGCCGCGCCGATCGAGGGCAGGAAGAGCCCGGGGTATTCGGCTCGGGTTCGGGGGGTGCGTCGGTCTGGCATTGCCGCGTCCTCTCGTCGTTGGTCCTGACGACGGGGCGGCGCGGTGCGAGGTGCGTGGGCTGGGTGCGAAGGACGACCCCGGTGGCGAAATCGTATCCGGGGACGTGTGCCTCCGGCCGCCGCTGCCGTCAACCCGCTCGCGGCGCTCGGGGTTGCCCTGCGGTGACAGCAGCGCCGGTCTGGAGGCTTGGGCTGGGCATCTCCGGCTGCGCCGGAGCGGCTGACGGGTCGGTGGGAAGGGAGTGCCGGGCTCGCCCGGCTTGACTGCCACACAGCGTCCGTCGGCGTGGCAGTCACCGGCAGGCTTGAGCGCGCAGCGCTTGACGGCAGCGCCGACGGGCGCTACGCCCCGCCCGGGCGCGCGGCCGGGGCCAGTGGCAACCGCGACTAGGGACTCAGTCTCGCGGCAGTCTCGTCTAGCCCGTCGATCCTGGCCGCACCGATCGGCAGCTCGGACAGCAGCTCGTGCAGGCGCAGCAGGTGGTCGTAGAGGCAGCGCTGCCGGTCGTGCAGCACCGGCAGCTCACGCGGATCTGCCTCGCGCGTATCTAAGAGTGGCTCGCTAAGAGTGGCTCGCTGGACTTGCTCAGGAACAGTTCGCTGACGAGCGTGTGCTCGGCCAGGGGTGGCCGGTGTAGGTCGAGTGCAGCTCGATTCCATGGCGAGGGAGCACGGTGCTGAGCGTCAGCACGTAGCCGCCGGCGGCGGCGACGCGCGTGCAGGTCTCGACCGGCTTGCCGTCGATCGCGACGCGAGGGGAACGGTCGCCGAGCGCGATCTCCATCGAGCCAACCTAGAGCGGTCGGCAGTCAGCCCGAGCAAGACAGACAAGACCGGCCCCGACCGTGGTGGTCGGGGCCGGTCTGTGGGCGAGTCCTTGGAGCCCTGCGAGCCCGGATCGCCTGAGCCTGGAGGCCGAGAGCTACTTGCTCTCGCCGTCCTCCTCTGCCTCGGCTGTGCCGTTCTGCGGCGCGTCGAGGAAGTCGACCTGGTCGGCGATCACCTCGTGCTTGGAGTGCTTGCCGCCGTCGGCGTCGGTCCACTCGCTGTACTCGAGCCGGCCTGAGACGCCGATGCGGCGGCCCTTGGCGAGGTAC